>JAADFC010000104.1 GCA_013153105.1 Thermoproteota archaeon | reverse complement strand
ACGGCGGTCCTCGCCGCCGCGGCCGCGGCGGCCTCGGGGGTGGCGCCGTTAAGGCGGAAGCCCCTCCAGCCGCGGGCGAGCCGCCAGAGCCTCGCCGCCTCCGCCTCGGCCCACTCCAGGTCTCTCGGGGTGACGCAGCTGCGGCCGCTGAGGCTGTAGCCGACCCGGAAGAGGAGCCCCTCCAGGGCCTCCAGGGTCTCCGCCACCTCGCGGAGCCCGGCGCGGGCGGCGAGGGTCCTCGCCAGCGCCACAGCTGCCTCGGCCTCGTCCAGGGCGCCGACAGCCTCTATGCAGGGGTGCGTCTTAGACACGCGGCCCCCCGTGAGGAGGCACCAGGTCTCCCCGCCGTCACCCGCGCCGGTGAAGGGAGCATCCACAGCCCGCACCCGCCCCGCGGCGGTAGATGCGCGGCGGCGCGGTGAGGAAGCTTAGCGGGGGGGCTGGGGTTCACGTTTTAAGGCCGGGGGCGGCCGCCTTGAACCTGCGTGTAAACGCTGTAGTGGAGGCGCTTCCGCGCCTTGGTGTTGAGTGAGGCTTACCTCGTTATAGGCGGGCCGCAGGGCTCCGGGCTTGAGACGAGCGCTCAGGTTCTCACGGTTGCCTTCGCCTCCCGCGGTTACGGTGTGGTGGCTAACCGCGAGTACCACTCTAACATAATGGGCCGCCACAGCTATGTCGTGTTCACGGTTAACTCCCGCCGCCTCGTCGGCCACTTGTCTGCCCCGTTCCACGTTGCGGCGTTCATGGACGCGGAGTCGGTGTTCACACACTTCGAGGAGGTGTCTAAGGGTAGTATATTCGTGTACGACAGGGACGTGGAGGCGACGCCGCTTGAGAAGGTTGTCAGCATGGAGCCGGCGCGCCGGGCCAGGGTTGAGAGGAGGCTCCGGGAGCTGGGCGTGGAGCCCACCGTTGGAGGAGTCGTGGAGCACCTCCGCTCCCGCGGAGTGAGGGTGGCCGGCCTGAGCTTCCGCGGGATACTCGAGAGGCTCCAGAGCCGCTACCAGGTGCCCCGGGGGAGGCTGCGGAGGTTCACCAGCGCCATAGTCGCGGGCGCGGTGGCGGGCGCCCTGGGCCTCGACGCGGCCGCGCTCGAGGAGGGGTTCCGCTACAGGTTCAGGAGGAGAGAGCACCTGGTGGAGCCCAACGTATACACAGCCATGCTGGCCGCCGAGGAGGTCCGGGGGCAGGCCGGCAGCATCGACCTCGAGCCCGGCAGCCTCGAGCTCGGGGAGGCCCTGGTGGTAACGGGTAACGAGGCGGTGGCCATAGGCAAGGTGATAGCCGGCGTGAGGTTCCAGAGCTACTACCCGATAACCCCCGCCCAGGACGAGAGCTTCTACCTCGAGGAACACGAGCTGCTCGACGCGGGGGGCGAGCGGCTGGGCAGCGTGGTGGTTCTCCAGACCGAGGACGAGCTTGCAGCGATAGCGGCTGCGATAGGCGCGGCCCTCACCGGGGCCAGGGCGGCCACCGCCACCAGCGGCCCCGGCTACGACCTCATGGTCGAGGGCCTGAGCTGGGCGGGGATAAGCGAGGTCCCCGTAGTTGTCACGCTCTACCAGAGGGGCGGCCCCAGCACCGGCATGCCGACCCGGGGCAGCCAGGAGGACCTGCTCGCCAGCCTCTTCGCGGGCCACGGCGAGTTCCCCAGGATAGTTCTAAGCAGCGGCGACCACGAGGAGGCTCTCCGCGACGCCGTGACAGCGGCCAACCTAGCCGAGAAGTACCAGCTTCCCGTCATACACCTGCTCGACAAGTTCCTGGCTAACACGGTCAAGATGATAGAGCTCCCCGACCCGGCCGGGATGCGGGTCGAGAGGGGGGTGTGGGAGGAGGAGCCGGGCCCCGACTACCGCCGCTTCCGCCTCGACGCGCCCACCCACCCGATATCGCCCAGGGCGCCGCTCGGCGGGGCGGTGATGTGGTACACCGGCGTCGAGCACGACGAGTACGGCCACGTCTCCGAGGACCCCGAGATGAGGATGAAGATGATGGAGAAGCGGATGGAGAAGCTATCGCTTGCGGACCGGGAGATACCGGAGAGGGGCGAACGCGCAGTACTCTACCCCGGCGGGGAGAAGCCCTCCTCGATAGAGATGCTCATCCTCGGCTGGGGCAGCGTGAAGCCCGTGGTGCTGGAGGCTGTGGAGAGACTGCGCCGGGAGGGCGTGGCTGCCGCCTACCTGCACCTACGCTACTTCCAGCCCTTCCCCGCCCGCTACGTCTACGCCCTGGTGAAGGGCGTCAAGGAGCACGGCGGCAAGGTTGTGGCGGTGGAGCACAGCTACAGGGCGCAGGCCTCCATGGTGGTCGAGATGAACACCGGCCTCATAGTCCCATACAAGGTTGTAAAGTACACGGGGCGCCCGATATATCTCCACGAGCTGCTGGAGGCCCTCCGGGAGATACACGCCGGCAAGACCGGCAGGGTGGTGCTCCGCTTTGGAGAGTAGAGCCGTGGAGCAGGGAGGCGCCCCCCCGCCAGCCGGGCGGGGGGCCAGGCGGCCCGAGGACTACCGCACCCCGCTATGGGTGGACTGGTGCCCCGGCTGCGGGAACTTCGGCATACTAACCGCCTTAACCCAGGCGTTCGCCGAGCTGGGCCTCGAGCCCCGCCGGACGGTGGTGGTCTCGGGGATAGGCTGCAGCGGCAAAACCCCCCACTACATATACGCCAACGGCGTCCACACGCTCCACGGCCGGGCGATACCCTTCGCTACCGGGATAAAGCTCGCCAACCCGGGGCTCACAGTCCTAGTAGTTGGGGGCGACGGGGACCTCCTCGGGATAGGCGCCGGCCACTTCGTCGCCCTGGGCAGGCGCAACCTCGACATAACGGTGATAATGCACAACAACCAGGTCTACGGCCTGACCAAGGGGCAGGCGTCCCCAACCCTCCCCTACGGCGTAAAGACTAAGGCGCTTCCCAAGCCCAACATACAGGATATGGTCAACCCTATAGCGCTCGCGCTCGCGAGCGGCTACACCTTCGTCGCCCGGGGCTACGCCCTCGACGTCAAGGGGCTGAAGGAGCTGATAAAACAGGCTATACGCCACCGCGGAGCGGCGTTCATAGACGTGCTGCAGCCGTGCGTAACCTACAACGACGTGTACACCGTGCAGTTCTACCGGAGGGCGCTCTACAGGCTGGAAGACGACCCCGACTGGGACCCCCTGGTCCGCAGCCCCGAAGAGGCCCCCGAGAAGATGGCGAGGGCCGTGGCGAAGAGCATGGAGTGGGGGGAGAGGATACCCTACGGAGTCTTCTACGTAGACCCGACGAAGCCCAGCTTCGAGGAGCGCCTCGAGAAGAGGCTGCCAGGCTACCTCGACCAGCCGCCGGCGCTGCAGCGGGTAGAGCAGGCGGGCAAGCCCACGGTGACGCGGGAGCATCTCCGCAGGATATTCGGAGAGAAGATAGTCCAAGTGAACCCCGCCAGGAGGGGGAGACGCTGAACCCGCCGGGCCCCGGTGACGCGCGGGGGTGAAGCCTTGGAAGCCCTCCAGCGCCGCGAGGCAGCCGGCAGCGGGATAGACTACACCGTGAGGCCGGCCAGGCGCGAGGACCTCCCAAGGATAATCTATATCAACAGGGTCACGCTGCCCGAGAACTACCCCGAATGGTTCTTCGAGGAGCACCTCTCCAAGTGGGGCGACGCCTTCCTCGTAGCCGAGGTGGACGGCGAGGTCGTAGGCTACATAATGACTCGCGTCGAGTACGGCGCCTCAGTGTTCAACCCCCTAAAGCTCGTCAAGAAGGGCCACATAGTATCGCTCGCAGTCCTCCCCCGCTACCGCCGCCGCGGGATAGGGAGCGCACTCCTCCGCGAGGCCCTCGCAAGACTCCGCGACCGCTACGGCTGCAGTGAAGCCTACCTCGAGGTCAGGGTGAGCAACGAGCCCGCGATAAACCTCTACAAGAAGCACGGCTTTCAGGTCATACGGGTCCTACACATGTACTACCTCGACGGCGAGGACGGCTACCTAATGGCCCGAAGCCTCTAAGCCCCGCCAGCCTAGGCGAGCCCCCGGGGCACCCGCCGGCGCCTGGGGAGAGGCGGGTAAAACCCTCCAAGGGGAGGGTTGGGCTGCCGCTACTGCTTGAGGCCAAGCCGCTTCAGGGTGTAGTAGACTGTCGATTCGGGGCGGTCGAGCATTTTCGCTATCTCGTATATAGTCCTCCCCTCCATATACAGCCTCTTTATCTCCTCTATCTCCTCGGGCGTGAGGCGCCGGTGCCTCCGGTACCGGCCCTTCCGCCTACGCACGCGCCCCATAGCCTCCAGCCGTTCGAGAGCCTTGTACACAGTACTCATACTATTCCCGCAGCGTTTCGCTATCTCCTTCACAGGCGTCCCGTTGTTGTAGAGCTCCTCAACTATCTTCATACAGTCATCAACCGAGGGCACGGGCAACACTCACCCCAGCCCGGATGGTACTCCCAGGGTGAGCCCAGCAGGACCAAACTACGCTAGGCACTCTACACTTGCGGTCGCTGGGCCCGAGCGGGAGAGTAGCCCGGGGGCATCCAATACTTAAACTTTTATTTCCAGAGGGCCGGTGGGGGCGCAGAAATATGAGCAGCGGCGCCAGGGGGGCCAGGCTGCTCCTCGTCTTCCTCAGCCCCGAAGTAGACCCCGAGGCAGCCTGCCTCCTCTTGTCGGAGGCCTCGAGGCTCCCGCTCGTCTGCGCCGCTCTCCGACCCGGCCGCCAGCTCCCAGCAGACTTAGAGGATGCCGAAGATGCCATTGCTATTCTAGTCAAGCCTGCCAGGCGGGCCGGAGGCTCCAGGACAGCCGGGTTTCTGCTATTGCCGTAGGAGCTTCCGACCATAGATCCGGGGGCGCGTGTTAGCCTACGTGAAAATGTTTGCGTAATGTTGAATCACTCTAAACACAGCAAATACATGATGAAACTTGTAAGACTAGTTTTAAGTACCACTAACATCCTCCTCGACACCCGGTGAAGGGTAGTCTTGCAAACGACGATAAACATCCAAGCATACAAGCGCGCCTTCGCCCTAGCAACCCTAACATTCTTCATAATCTGGGCGATAATAGCGATAGGAGTCCACCTCCCCGCCAAGAGCCTCTACGCGCCTCCAGGCAGCCCCGAGAGAATCAACGGCGCCCCCCTCAACTGGTGGATGATACAGATCAGCATCGCCCTCGGCGTAATCCTCGCCTTCGCCTACGCATACACGATCAACAGCATCGACGAGAGGTACGGAATAAAGGCCTAAGAGGGGTGGAACGCCGTGGCGATGGACCCGATTGCGGTCGGCTTCCTCGTCGCCTCCATAGTAGCCTACATGATAATAGCTTACCGCGCCAAGGCTGAGACCGCCGAGGAGTTCTACGTAGCCGCTCGCCGCGTGTCGCCGGTAAGGAATGGCATGGCGACGGCGGCGGACTGGATGAGCGGCGCCAGCTTCATATCTATGGCAGGCGCGGTCGCCGCGCTGGGCTACGACGCGAGCGTCTTCCTGATAGGCTGGAGCCTAAGCTACGTCCTGCTAGCAATGACCATAGCCCCGTTCCTGCGTAGCTACGGCAAGTACACTATACCAGACTTCTTCGAGGACAGGTACTACAGCAAGACTGCCAGGCTCTTCGCTGTCATAATGCTGTACGTCGTCTCGCTAACCTACCTGACAGCCCAGCTGCTCGGCGTGGGTATAGTGCTCTCAAGGGCGTTCGGTCTACCTGCAACAGTAATGACACTCGTTGCTCCCCTGATAGTGCTGCTCTACAGCAGCTTCGGCGGCATGAAGAGCATAACTTGGACCCAGGTGGCACAGTACATAGTGCTGATAACCGCCTACTGGATACCTATAATACTCCTGACCCAGCTGTGGAACCCGATACCCCACATAGCCTACGGGCAGCACGTCGAGAAGGTCGACGAGATAGTGTACAACCTGAAGGAGCACGCCTGGACCGAGCCCTTCTGGCGTCCCTACGCGAGTGGCACCGGCCAGCTCAACTGGCTAATGTCCACCATAGCCCTGATGCTCGGCACCATGGGCCTGCCTCACGTGCTGATGAGGTTCTACACGGTGCCTAGCGTGAGGGACGCGAGGAAGAGTGTAGCGTGGGCGCTGTTCTTCATAAGCCTGCTGTACCTAACGGCGCCGGTCTACGCGGCGCTGGCCGGCGAGAAGGAGTACGCGCTCCAGACAATCTTTGCCAACCATGTGAAGGCCGAGGCCGCGAACTTCGCCGGCAGGCCTATAGACGAGGTCCAGAGGTACTTCAGCGAGAACCTGCCCAAGTGGGCCGAGCAGGAGGTTGTGAGGACCCAGGCGGGCGAGGTGAAGGTCGGCGGCGACTGGGTCCGGAAGTGGATGGATGCCGGCCTGATAAAGGTAGTCGTCACCGATGCCAACAATAACGGTGTGTTCGACCCCGACAAGGACTCGATAAGCCTCAGTATCCACAAGGATATAGCTGTGCTGGGCCTGCCGGACATGTATGGGCTGGGCGCGGTTATAGCCTCCATAATACTGGTCGGTGGTATCTCGGCGGCGCTCTCGACTGCGGACGGTCTGATACTGGCGATGACTACTGGCGCGACCAGGGACATCTATAAGACGTTCATAAACCCGAGGGCGACTGATAAGGAGGAGCTGCGTGTTGCGAGGCTTTCGATGATAGCTATAGCATTCATCAGCGGTATGTTGGCCTACGCTATGGCTGCTAACCCGCGGATAGGAGCATATATAGCTAAGACTGTGGCGTGGGCCTTCGTCTTCGCAGCCTCTACGTTGACGCCTGCGATGCTGCTGGGCCTCCACTGGAAGAGGACGACCAAGGAGGGTGCCATAGCTGGTATGATAGCGGGTCTCGCGGTGGCGCTGCCCTATGTGGTGCTGGTGTCGCTGGGCTACATGAGCCCGATAAGCATTGCGGGACAGAAGATAGGTACTATAGCCTGGGGCGTGATAGGGTTCCTGGTGAACCTGATAGTGACGGTTGTGGTGTCGCTGGTGACCACGCCGCCGCCGAGGCAGGTGCAGGAGCTGGTGGAGAGGATCCGCGTCCCCGCAGCCGCCGAGGCGGCTGCTGCCAAGGCTGAGGCCAGGGCGGCGGGTGGGGAGTGAGCCGGCGTGGCCCAGCAGGCTGCGCCTCCTGACCTCCTCTTTTTCCTACGCGAGGAGGTGTTCCCCCAGGCTCCCCGGGAGCTTGTGGAGGAGGCCCTCTCCTGCAGCAGGCTGGCCCTGGTCTCCCGCGGCTCCCCCGCTCCCGGGCGCGGCCTCTACATAGTCTACAGCGGCTCCATACGCTACCGCGGCCGTGTCTACGAGCGGGGCGACTATGTTCTCGTCGACGAGCCCTCGGGCGTGGAGCCTGTCGATGGTGAGGCTGTTGTCCTGGTTGTGGAGGAGCGGTGTGCGCGGGGGCTGCTCAGGCTGGCGCCCGCGGGGGAGGGCTGCAGGATAGGCGACCTGGTTCACCGGGAGCCGGTCACCGTCGAGCCTTCGACGCCCCTCATAGAGGCTGTGCGGCTCATGGACCGGAACGGCGTCTCCTCGGTTGTAGTGGTTGACGGGGAGGGTAGGCCGGTGGGCATCTTCACCGACACCGACCTGCGCCGCCTGGTGGCGGGCGGCAGGTTCGAGCCGGGTGCGCCGATAGAGAGGTTTATGACCCGGGACCCGTACGGGCTGCCCCCCTATACGCTCTGCAGCGATGCCGTCTACAGGATGATGGAGTGGAATGTTAAGCACCTCCTGGTGGTTGATCGTGGCCGTCTACATGGCGTGGTCACGGTCCGCGATATAGCCTATGCGGAGGCGCTTGGCCCCCTCTATGTGCGTAGGCTCATGCGCGCGGCGGGGAGCGTGGAGGCGCTCCGCGAGGCCTACCAGAGGCTCGTGAGGGTCCTAGCCAGGTTTGCTGCGAGGCTCCACCCCCTCTCCTCGGGGGCTGAGGCTGCCGGCCTGGTCCGGATGGCTAGCCTTGCGCTGCGCAGCGTGGTGGAGGCGGCGGCGAGGATCGCCGGGGAGAGCCTCGGCGTGGTTGATGCCCGGTGGAGCCTCCTGGTGATGGGTAGCAATGCTAGGCTGGAGCAGGCGTGGCCGACGGACCGTGACACTGCGCTGGTCTACGACGCGGAGACCATGAGCCGGGGGGAGGCTGTGAGGCTGGGGGATGAGGTGGAGAGGGTCCTGGACGAGGTGGGGTTCCCCGGCTGCAGCCACGGGCACACGGCGAGGAGGCACGTGTACAGCCTCGGGGAGCTGCTCTCGATGCTGCGTGAGGCCGGCGCGAGACCAGGCGAGGGCGAGAACCTGGTCATCGTGGGCCTCTTCATGGACGCTGTGGACGCCTATAGCAGTGGGGGCCTGGAGGCGGGCGGGGAGGCGAGGAGGGTGCTGGCGGAGGCTGTCGCATCCTCCGGGTCCCGCGGCTTCGTGCGCAGCGCCCTGGCCATGTACCGCCCCAGGCTGGGGCCGCTGGGGAGGCTGCCGAGGAGGCTCGACCTGAAGAGAGACGGTCTAGCCCCCATAGTGTTCGCGGTGAAGGCCCTCACCCTCTACGAGGGCGTCTGGAAGCCCGTCTCGACGCTGGACCGGCTCGAGGCGCTCTCTGCGCGGGGCGCGCTGCCCGGGGACCTGGCGGCGGAGGCGGCGGAGGCGTACCGCGTCCTCCTGGGCTTCTCCGCGTGGAGCCTCGCCGTCCACGGCAGCCGCGAGGTGGAGGCGGGGGAGCTGAGCGGTGTGGAGAGGAGCCTCCTCCGCTCCGCGCTCCAGGCCGCTCAGAGGCTTGTGGACCGCGTGAGGGGGTGACCCGCGTCTTGGCCCGCGGGGCGGGTCTCGCGGCGCTCGACGTTGAGGCAACCTGCCTCCGAGGCCCCCGCTGCAGGGTGGTCGCGGCGGCGCTGGTGCCCATC
>JAADFC010000026.1 GCA_013153105.1 Thermoproteota archaeon | reverse complement strand
CCCGGGTTCAAATCCCGGCCGGTCCACCACCCCCAGAACCCCGAGAGCCCCCGGACGCGCTCCCGGGGGCACAACACGCTCCTCCTAACACGGAGCCGCAGCACCGTAGACCCTCAGGACCGCCGGTTCCTGCGCTTCCGGCGTCGTGTAGACAGCCGCGCCCTGGGGGAGCCTGGGCAGCAGCTCGGCGTAGTCGCTGGGCAGCACGGCCTCTAGCGCCCTTATGTCGTCGCGGCTTGTGACGCGGTGGATTATCCAGGTGTTTATGTTCGCCGCTGCCTGCGGCGTTAGGAGCCGTGGAGTGTGAAGTACGAGTGTTATCGCGGTGTTCATCTTTCTCGCGTCGCTGAGTATGTGTTCCAGCGTGCGTGTGCGAGCTATGTTGTGGGCTTCGTCGACGACTATGAGTGTTGGTGTGCCGGTGCGGGCGGCTGCTATGTGTATGGCGGCTATCGTGTAGAGCGTGTAGAGCTTGCGGCGGGTTCCGCCTGGGACTCGGTGGGCTGCTATTATGGTGACCGTACCGGGCCTGGGCTCCGTTTGGCCTTGCGGTTCGAGGGTGAAGTAGCGGCCGGTGCTCGGGTCCAGCCCTATCATGCCCAGGCGCCGTAGGAGGGCTGCCCAGACCTCTGTCTCCCCCTTCGGGGGCGCCTGGCTCATGCGCAGCCTGTAGGCCTCGAGCGCCGCCCTGAATAGGTCGTGGGCGTCCGCCGCGTCCCGTATTATCGCGGCGATCCTCTCTATGCTGCCCCTGGCCGGCGCGGCTGCTGCGGTGGTCTCGCTGTATATGCTCGAGAGGGCTCTCACAGCCTCGGCTTCGTCGAGCATCTTGGCTGCCAGGAGCGCTGTTAGGAGCAGCGCCTGCTGCGGCGATAGGTCGAGGACCTCCTCTGCTATCGATATGCTGTCCTCGAGGCTCAGGCCGCCGCCAGCCATCGGGGCCGGGGGCGTCTCCTCCCGGGCCTCGACGCCGAGGCTCGAGAGTAGGCCTCGGTACTCGCCATGCCAGTCTATTACGTATACCGCGTAGCCCGTCCTGGCGCTGCAGGCTGCTATCCTCGCCGCGGTGTGGCTCTTGCCCGCCCCCGTGGAGCCCACCACGGCCAGGTGGCGCTTCAGGGTCTCGGGGTCGAGCCTCGCCTCCACGCCTCTCGGCCCCGCGACGCCCAGCCGGAAGCCCCGCCGGGGCAGCCCCCGGGGCCGGGGCGGCACCGGCGCCGGTGGAGGGGGAAGGATGCCTCCGGGCTCCGGGCAGCCGGTGGAGAGGCTGCACTCCCCGACCACGAGGCCGGGCGCCTCGAGCACGGCCTCCAGGAGCCTCGGCTCGGCCCCCTCTATGGCGGCCGTGCACCTGCCGCCCCGGCATGACACTCTGTAGCTCGCGCCGGCCACGCTTAACCCGCGGTAGAGCGTCTCCAGGAACGGGATGAGGCGCTCGTCGAGCGAGGCGACGTAGAGGCCGCGGCGGAGCATCCCCGCCCCCCGGGAGCCCCAGGGCGGCATGCCCGCCCATCCGGGAGGGGGTGCGGGGCGAGACTGAGAAGGGGAGCACCGCCCCGGGTAGCGTTGGTGTGCCCGGGGCTTGACTGAGGCCGAGTGGAGGAGCCGGGTTGAGGAGGTGGCGGAGCGTATAGCCCGTGGCGAGGTGAAGATGCACGAGGCGGAGCGCCTCCTAGGCAACGCCAACGCGGCCGCGTTGGCGAGGCGGCTGGCGCTGGAGAGGATGCTCGGCGTAGGCTTGTCGAGCATAGGCAGCACTATACTAGACTTCGAGGAGCTCGTTGGCCGCAATATAGAGAACCCGATAGGCGCCGTGCAGGTGCCGGTGGGCGTGGCGGGGCCCCTGAGGGTCCTCGGCGAGTACGCGCGCGGAGACTTCTACATCCCCCTCGCCACCACCGAGGGGGCGCTGGTCGCGAGCGTTAACAGGGGCGCGAAGGCCGTAACCATGGCCGGCGGGGCTAGGACGCGGGTCCTCCGCGACGGCATGGCCCGGGCCCCCCTCCTCTGGACGCCCAGCCTCGAGGAGGCCGTGAGGCTCGTGGAGTGGGTCAGGGAGAACATGGAGGAGGTGAGGCGGGCAGCGGAGTCCACGACCAGGCACGGGAGGCTACTCGAGGTGCAGCCCTTCATAGCGGGGAACCTCGTCTGGCTACGCTTCGTCTACCACACCGGCGACGCCATGGGAATGAACATGGCCACTATAGCTACGGACGCCGCTGTGCGGCGCATACTAGAGGGGTTCCCCGGCGAGGCCCGCCTCGTCGCCATAAGCGGCAACATGTGCACCGACAAGAAGCCGGCCGCCACCAACCTCATACTAGGCCGCGGCAAGACAGTGACCGCGGAGGCCCTCCTGCCGCGGAGGGTCGTCGAGGAGACGCTCAAGACCACGCCGGAGGCCATAGACTACGTGGCTAAGGCGAAGAACCTCCTAGGAAGCGCCATGGCCGGGAGCCTCGGCGGCTTCAACGCCCACGCAGCCAACGTGGTCGCAGCCATATTCATAGCCACCGGCCAGGACGTCGCCCAGGTGGTGGAGAGCAGCACAACCTTCACATGGACCGAGCTGCGCGGCGGAGACCTCTACATCAGCGTCACCATGCCCAGCCTCGAGGTCGGCACCGTGGGCGGCGGAACCAGGCTCCCCACCCAGCGGGAGGCCCTACAGCTCCTAGGCGCCGCCGGCGGCGGAGACCCGCCGGGGAGCAACGCGAGGAAGCTCGCCGAGATAATAGCAGCCACAGTCCTGGCCGCCGAGCTGAACCTCCTCGCCGCCCTGGCCCGCAACGAGCTCGCCCGGGCCCACCGGCTACTGGGCCGCGGGGAAGCCCGGAAAACCCCGCAACCCCCGCCGGCCGGGGGGAGGGAGGGCGGTGAAGACGTTCGCTAGGGACGAGCCCCCACCGGCGGGGCGGTGAAGCAGTATGGCGGAGGCGGAGCCCCCCGCTCAGCCCAGGCTCCCCCTCAGCACGCCCGCCCTGGCTATCGCCGCCGCCGCCCTCTCAACCAGCCCCCTCCTGATAGCCTCGTAGGCCTCCAGCAGCGCCTCCTCATAGCCCTCCGGCGCCGGCCTCGGCTCGCCCGCGTAGCTGAGAGCAACCTCGTAGTCCTCCCTCAACATAGCGGCGAGCTTCTCGTCGCCCGTATACTTCTCAAGGAGGCCGGGCAGGTAGAGCCCCGCGTCGAACTCCACGTCGAGCCTCAGGAGGGGGAGGAGCTTCACCACCTCCTCCACCGCATCGCCGCCCAAGCTCCTCTCCACAGTCCGCAGCCCCCTCCCCAGCCCGACCAGCGAGGGGGGCACGCCCATCGTGTAGAGGGAGGCCGCGTAGCTTATCGCCCTGGGCAGCTTCACCCCCTGCGGCCGCTGCCGCACAAGCTCCCGGTCCCCAGCGAAGACCAGCGCCGCCTCCAGGCTGCGGGGGTACTCGCTGCTGCTCAGCCTAGCCCTCCTACGCGGCACAAACCTCGCCACACGCTCCACGTGCGGCGCGAGGCGGAGCGCGGCCCGCAGGTACTCCCTGGTGAATATCTTGGAGGCAGCCACCACAAGCCGCTCCGTCTCCGGGTCCAGGAGCCTCGGCTCCTCGTGAAGCCCCTCCAGCAGCCCATCGACAACCCGCTCAACCGCCTGGGGACCCTGGTCGTAGCGCAGCCCCGACTGTATCGTGACCGTGCTGTAGCCGCGGTACTGCCTCCTCCACACCTCCACAGCCCAGGGGCTCAGGTGGCCGCGGAAGGGCAGCGCGCCCACGCCGAGTATGGGGTAGACCCTGGCCCCCTCCCCCTCGGCCCAGCGGCGGAGCCTCGAGAGAGCATAGACGAGCGCGAGGCTCGAGGTGAGGTGCCCATAGGCGAGCGCCGTGTCAGACTTGCCTAGGAGGACGCGGTAGCTGGTATAGTGTATGCCGAGGTGGCTCAGCACCGCGTTCTTCATACCCTCAAGTATCTTGTCGACATGCAGCAGGGACTCGTAGTCCTCGACCAGGGGTATGACCTCTATGTACCCCGTCTTCGCCCCCAGCTCCTCCTCCGCGAGCCTCTGCAGCTTCAGTATACGACGCTGCAGCACATACATCTCGTAGCCGCTGTTGCTCATCGGGTTTATGATGTAGCGCACCGCCTGCCGGCCCGTCTTCTCCAGGCTCCTCTTGTTCGCGAATATGACCCCCCAGAGGACCATCACCTGCCTCTCCGGCTCCTCCAGCCTCTCGCTCGGCACGCGGGGGGTTAGCAGGAAGTCCTCCTCCGGGACGAGGCCGTGCTTCAGCAACTCGTCCAGGACCCACGAGACCTGGTGGTAGGGGGTGAGCTTGCCCTCGTAGTCTATCATCTTCTCGTCGAGCCCCAGGCCGCCGCGGCTCCTCGGGAGAAGGTCGCGGAGCGCCTCCTCCACCTCCTCCTCCGCGGTGAACCCCCTGCTCGCCGAGTCCGGATGCTGGGTAGCCATCGCCAGGGGGACCGGGTAGCCGAGCACCGCGGGTTACACCCTACAACAACCTCGTGCCTAGCTCTAGCAGACACGGCGGCGCCGGGGGACCCAGATATAAGTATGGCACCCCCTCCTTGGCGCCGCCCCGAGGCCCGAGCCGGGCCCCCGGCGGCGAGGGCCGCGTCTAGAGGGTGAACGCCGCTTTGGCCGCTGCCAGGCGTGTACGGGTCCGCGCCTACTCCAGCAGCGCCAACCTAGGCCCGGGCTTCGACGCGCTCGCAGTCGCCCATACAGCCTTCTACGACGAGGTCGAGGCCAGGCTCGAGCCGGGCAACGGGATGGTCCTCGTAGAAGCCGTGTATGGCCCCTTCGCATCCGAGGCAGGGGGCGCGGCCACCGCGGTGAAGGCCGTCGAGGAGCTGCTCCGCATAACCGGGGGCCTAGAGGGCAGCGACGTGGTGCTCCGCGTCTACAAGGGAGTGCCGCCGGGCAAGGGGCTTGGAAGCAGCGGCGCCAGCGCCGCCGCCGCCGTGAAGGCCGTGGCGCTCCTCCTGGAGCTCGACGTGGACGACACCACTCTCGTCGAGGCCGCCGGCAGGGGCGAGGCCGCCGCGGCCGGCCAGCCCCACTACGATAACGTCGCCGCCAGCCTGCTAGGCGGCCTCGCTGTGGTCGCCCCCGACGCGGAGGGGAGGATATACACGCTCTCCATACCCTTCAAGGCCTACTTTACCGTGTACGTGCCCCGCGGCGGCGTCTCGAGGTTCAAGACTAAGGTTATGAGGGAGGTTCTCCCTGCCAGCGTCAGCCTCCACGCCGCGGCGAGGAACGGCGCCAGGGCGGCGATGATAGCGGCGGCTGCCGCGGCGGGCAGGCTAGATGTTATAGGCGCGATGATGCTCTCCGACGAGATAGTGGAGCCCGCCAGGAGCAAGTTCGTCCCATGCTACTCGGAGGCCCGCCGCGTCCTCCTCGACGCGGGCGCGCTCGGGGTCTCGATAAGCGGGGCCGGCCCGTCGCTCATAGCCCTGGCCCGCGGCAGGGAGCACGCGGAGGCCCTGGCGGAGGAGCTTGTGAGACGCTGCCACTGCTGCGACCCGGAGACGGTGAAGGCTGTCGAGACCGCGCCGGGCGCCTCGAGGGTGTAGCGTGGAGGGGTGGAGCGGTGGCGGTTGGCGGCTACCCGGCCACGGAGGTGCTGCGGAGGCTCCGCAGGATAGGCGGCGAGGGCGAGGACGTTGTCCCGCCGATCAGCGTCTCGGCGATATACGCGTTCCGCGGCGGCTCGCCTGGGGACCCCACGCGCGAGATGAAGTATGGCCGGGAGAACAATCCGACCACGATACTGCTCGAGGAGGCGCTGGCCGCGGCTGAGGAGGCGGAGTGGTGCCTGGCCTTCAACAGTGGCATGGCGGCCCTGGCGGCTGTGGCGCAGGCTCTGGCGGAGGAGGCCGCGGAGGCGGGAGGGAGGCTCCGTGTGGTGGCGAGCCGCCTCCTCTACGGGAGCACGCGCGGCCTGCTTGACAGGCTGGGGAGGCTCGGCGTCCTCGAGGCCCGGTACGCGGGGCCGCCGTGGGAGGAGCTTCTCGAGGCCGCTGGCGACGTTGACGCGGTTATAGTCGAGACCATGGGCAACCCTACACTCAGGGTGCCACCCCTCGAGAGGCTCGCCTCCCGCTGCCGCCCCGGCTGCACGCTTGTGGTTGACAACACGTTCGCCAGCCCCGTCCTCTACCGTCCCCTCTCGAGGCTGCCTGGCAGGGTGCTCGTTGTCGAGAGCCTCTCCAAGTACATAGGCGGCCACAACGACCTTGTGGGCGGCGCCGTCTGCGGCCGCGGCCTCCCCGGGCTGAGGGAGAGGCTCTGGCACATACGCCGCCTCGCCGGCACCATACTCCAGGGGCTGGAGGCGTTTCTCGCCGCGCGCGGCCTGAAGACCCTCCACCTCCGGGTCCCCTACTCCAGCAGGTCCGCGATGGAGATAGCCGGGAGGCTCGAGGAGCACCCCAGGGTCGGCCGCGTCTACTACCCAGGCCTCCCCAGCCACCCCGACCACGGCGAGGCGCTGAGGATGTTCCCCGGCCTCTACGGGGGCGTGGTCAGCTTCGAGGTGAAGGGCGGCGTGGAGGCTGCGAGGAGGGTGCTGGCGAGGCTCCGCCTGGTGGCGCCGAGCCCGAGCCTCGGCGGCGTCGAGTCGGTGCTCGCCTACCCGTACGAGAGCAGCCACCGGGGGCTGAGCGAGGAGGAGAAGGCCCGCCTGGGCATAACCCCTGGGCTCCTGAGGCTCAGCGTCGGCCTCGAGGACCCGGAGGATATACTCGCCGACATACTCGCCGCGCTCGAGGGCTAGCCCAGCGCGAGCCTCCTGCGGAGCAGCTCCTCCAGCTCCCTCATAGCCTCCCTGCCCGGGAGCCCCCGGAGGCCGTCCACGTGGGAGGCCAGCTCCTCCTCGCCCAGGACGAGCCTGAGCCACGAGGAGATGCAGCCCACGCGCAGCATGTACTCCAGCTCCTCGGGCTCCAGGAGCCCATAGTGTATCACCGCGTAGAGCTGCCTCAGGCTCTTCACCCTCAGGGGCACCGCGCCGCTCGGCGTGGAGAAGACCAGGGGCAGCACACCGCCCCCGCCCCCCTCGACGCCGGCGGCCCGTCGGCCTTCGGGGGTTAGCCTCACCATCCCGCCGAGCCTCGCGACGAGCCCCCTCTTCTCGAGGGAGAGCACGTACCTCTTCACGGTGCTCCTGGACACACCGAGCCTCGACGCGAGCTCCTCGAGTGTCATCTCACCCGTCTCAGCCAGGACGCGTAGGAGGTCAACCTGCTTCGGCGTGAGCCCCCGCTCCAAGACGCTGCGCCCTCTACAGCGCCGCGGCGCTGGAGCCTCACCCTCCGCTACACTCGGGCTTAAGCAGACCGGGCCTTCAGCGGCCCCCGTATTAGGGACGCCGCTGCAGACCAGCCGGTCCCCCATGGTGGTGTGGGCGGTGCGGCGCGGCCTAGCCCTGCTCCTGCTAGTCCTCCACCTCGCCGCCGTGGCCGCCTCCGCGGCCGAGGGCGGGGGCTACCTCTGGGCTCGGAGCGTCTCCCTCCGCGTCCCGGCGGTGGCGAGGACCGAGACCGGCTACATAGGCGTGATGAGCAACCTCACCGTCACCGTGGCCTGGCCCGGCCGGGGGCTTGTCTACGTCTCCGCCGACCCCCTCGCAGAGGTAGACATGCAGGCCGCGGCCAGGGTCGCCGCTGTGATAGCATCGCTCATAGCGGGCTACGACTACAGGAGCTTCGACTACTTCGTCAGGATAGAGGCTGACAGCCCCATAGTAGGCGGCCCCAGCGCCAGCGCCGCGATGGCGGTGGGGTTCCTCGCAGCCTTCGAGGGGTCCAGCGTGAGAAGCGACTTCTCCATGACGGGTATGATAGACCCAGACGCCACCGTGGGCCCCGTGGGGGGCGTGCCGGAGAAGCTCACCGCGGCAGCCAAGGCGGGGGTTAAGGTGTTCGCCGTCCCCGCCGGGCAGCTAGTGGCCAGGGACCTCAACACCGGCGCCATGGTGGACCTCTCCAAGCTGGGCGACCAGCTGGGCGTCGAGGTCTACGAGGCCTACACGGTGCTCGACGCCTACGCGCTGGCCACCGGCGACACAAGGCTCCTCGACAGGTACACCGGGAAGCCGAGCCTGGGCTACCCCGACTGGCTCCGCCGCGGCCTCGAGAAGAGCATAGCCAGGTTCCGCGCGGCCGCCGAGGGCAACGCCACCTGCGCCCAGGAGCTTCTGGCGGGCGCCGCGCTAGGGAGCTACCGCGACCTGGTCTCCAGGCTGCTGGACGAGGCCCTCCAGGCCCTAGAGCAGGGCGACCAGCTCCGGGGCAGGGGGCTCCTCTACAGCGCCGCCAGCCGCTACTTCTACGCAGCCATAACAGCCACAGAGGCTTGCATACTCGCTGAGACGCTCTCCAGCAGGCAGCCCCTCCAGCAGCTGCCCCAGCTGCTCAAACCCCTGCTAGAAGCCGCGAACAAGACCGCAGGCCTGGTTGAGACAGGGCTCAGGGGCCGCCTGGTGAAGGCGGAGAAGCTAACCGACATAGAGCTGCAGCTGGCCGTCGCGGTACTCTCCAGGGTGCAGGGCGCCAGGGAGAGCCTCGAAGCCGCCGCCAAGGCGCTCGCCGCGATAGAGGCCGGGGAGCCGGCGAGCCTCCAGGACATAGCCGCGGCCACCGCCTCGAGCGTCTACGCCTACTACCGCAGCCTAACCAGCCTAGACTGGTACAACACCCTCCGCGGCGCCTGGGGGCTCGGCAAGCCCCTGGACCCCGCCGCGCTCCAGGCCGCCTCTAGGCTCTACGTCTACCTCGTCTACACCGAGGCAAGCTACAGCCAGGCCCTCGGCGTCCCCGTGGGGGACGCGCTGGACAGGCTTGAGGGGGTGAGGCTCCTCCTCGAGCAGCCCAACGCCACGCTGGTGGACAGGATAGACGCGCTGATGAACGCCGTCCAGCTCTACGCCGATATAACCCGCAGCCTCCGCGAGGCCTTCAACACCGGAGAGGCGGGCGTCGAGGCCGCCGACAGGGCGCTGACGATACTCTCCAACATAGCCATAGAGGCCGGGTACACGCCCGTGCTCCCGCTCCTCTACCAGGAGTACGCCTCCAACCTCCCCGACCTCGACGCGAAGCTCGGCCTGCTCGTCCAGGGCGCAAGCTACGCGCTCCTGCTGGACATGCTCTCCGAGAGGAGCCGCGAGCCGCCGGGCGGCGCCCCGCAGACGGCGACGGTGACCGTGACGAGGACCGCCACGGCGACGAGCACAACCACGGTGGTGGTGACCGGGGAGGGCCACACGGTGACCG
>JAADFC010000053.1 GCA_013153105.1 Thermoproteota archaeon | reverse complement strand
TGCTGTCACCCTGGTCATTATCTTCATGGCGCTCCTGCCTAGCCTAGCTAGTATGTGCTCGCCGAGCTCGAATATCAGCCAGACGGTGGCCACCGCGGCCGCTATGGCTGCGAGCACCACGGGGAGGGGGGTGGTGTGGCTTGAGACTATAACGTAGGTCATGGTTGCGGGGCCCACGAGGAGGGGGGTCGCGAGGGGCACCGCGGCAGCGTCCCTCGGGTCGGGGGCCTGGGTTACCGCGTCGCCGCGGAGGCGGGCGAGGCCTATGGCTATCAGTATTATACCGCCGGCGAACCTGAACTCGCCCAGGCTTATCTTGTAGAGGCGGAGCAGCGCGTCACCAGTGAGGGCCACCAGGTAGAGGAGGCTAGCAGCGACCACCGCAACCGTGTTTGCGACCTTCCTCCTCTCCCACGGCGGGAGCCTGCCGGCTATATCCATGTATATCGGCAGCGCTCCAAACGGGTTCATCATGAAGAGTAGCGTCAGGTACTCGCTGGCCAGCCCGCCCAGCTGCAAGGGGTGCCCGTCCCTCAGCCGCCCGCCCCTCCCCCGGGGGCGTGGGCGGGGCGGGGGTTAAGGGGGTGCCCGTCTTCGCGGCCCCCGAGGGGCTGGGGTGCACCTCCGCGTTGGCGGGCTGCGTGCTGGAGATGGAGGGTGTATGGAAGCGCTACAGCTACGGTAGGGGCTGGGTGCTGCGCGACGTGAGCCTCTGCATCCCGCCCGGCAGCGGCGTGCTGGTGCTGGGCCCCAACGGCTCTGGGAAGACCACGCTGCTCCGGATAGCCGCCGGCCTGGCTAAGCCTAGTAGGGGCGTGGTCCGGGTGGCGGGGCTGCCGCCGCAGAGCGTGGAGGCCAAGCATGTGATGGGCGTGGTGCTGCACCACAGCATACTCTACGACGAGCTCACGGTACGGGAGAACCTCTCCTACTACGCGAGGCTCCACGGCCTCGACGGCTACAGCCCCGAGGGGGACGAGGTGGTGGAGGCCCTCGGCCTGAGACGCTACCTCGACACCCGCGTGGGGGAGCTGAGCTTCGGCTGGAGGAAGAGGGCCAACATAGCCCGCGCCCTCCTCCACCGCCCCCAGCTGCTGGCGATAGACGAGCCCTTCACAGGCCTCGACGACGCCGCCGTGGAGGCGCTGGCGGGGCTCCTCGAGGAGCTAACCAGGCGGGGCGCAGCCGTCCTCGCCACCAGCCCCCAGCGCGGCGCCGCCAGGCTCCTCCCGGGCTTCAGGGTTATGGAGATACACGACTCAACCCTCCGGCCCGCCGGCCCCGGGGGAGAGGCGTAGCCCCCACAGCCGCGGCTGCGCGGGTACGCGCAGGTACACGGATATACGTGGACAGACGCGCCGGGTCCCCCTGGGGGCGGGGGGCGCCTAGCCTTGTCGGCCACGCTCACCGTCAGGCTGCCCCGGCGGCTCCTGGAGCGTATGAGGAGGCACCGGGAGATAAACTGGAGCGAGGTCGTGAGGAGGAGTATCGAGGAGTACCTGGACAGGCTGGAGGCTGCGGCGGGGGGCGCGGAGCCCGGGGAGAGCGTGGCGGAGGAGCTGCTCGAGTCCGGCCTGGAGCCGGGGGACCTGGAGCCCCTCCCCGCGGCTGAGGAGGAGAGGCTGGCGGCTAGGCTAGGGGAGCTGGAGTGGGAGAGGACGCGGAGGCTCCGCGGGGCCTAGCGCTGCTCTACGACACGAGCGCCGTGATAGAGCTGCTGGCCCGGCGCCGTCTCGGCGCTGACCGTAGTCGAGTACCCGCCCGCCGCGAGGGCGGCGGCGCTGGTCCTCTACCCCTCCCGCCGCGACTACCTCACCGCGGCGAGGTGGCAGGCGCTGCTGCGGAGGAGGGGCAACCCCCTCCCCGCGGTCGACCTGGTGATAGCCGCGCAGGCCTACAACAACGGGCTCGTCCTCGTCACCCTCGACCGGCACTTCCGCGTTATACGCGAGCTCGAGCCCGGCCTGAAGATAGTCGAGGAGGTCTAGGCGCGGCCGACGCCGCTGCCGTAGCTGCTGTGGCAGCCCTCGAGTATCTTGTCGACCATGAAGACCGGGTACTCGCCCACCAGCACCCTGCCCCCGTCGGGGGTCAGCAGGTAGAGCCTCGCCGTGAGCTGGGGGTTGTAGGTGCCGCTGACCACCACCTCGCTCTCCATTATCGGCTGGGGCCCGTAGAAGCTCTGGAAGGTCCTCGCGCTGAAGAGGGCCGCGACGGTGAACCCGTTGCTGCCCCGGAGGAGGAAGAAGGCGTAGCTATCGTCGCCGCCCAGCCTGGGGCCGGCGATCCTCTCCGCGACCGCGTAGGGCTGCTCCGAGGCCACCCTCATCCTGAACACAGTCTCGCCCACGACTAGCAGGTACTCGCCGGGCTTCAGGTTGGTGGTCATCCCCTTCACAGCCAGGCCCCGCACCGGCCCCGTCTCCTGGAACGCCTGCAGCTGAGCCACGTCACGGTAGTTGCTGCTCTTCACCCCGAGCAGGCCGACCAGGGTGAGAGCCGCGAAGAACACCACCGAGAAGAGTACGAGCCTGCCCCTGCCGCCACCCGGCAAGGCCTGCACCTCACACCCGCCACGACACCCGGAGAGGACACCCTCATGATAAAAGGTCTTGAACCCGTGTTTACCGGCTCCCCGAAATGCTCCGGGGCAGCCTGCGGGAGGAGAGCAGGAGGAGCACCACACCCGTAGCAACCGCGTAGGCGGCGAGGTTCAGCGCCACGCTCCAGTGCGTAACCACCCTGAGAGACCCATCAGACACCGATACCACGTGCTTCACAATGCTGGGCAGCACGGTGCCGTTCACATCGACGGAGGCCGGCTGCACCGGCGACTCTATCGGCGGGTTGAACTCCACCCGGCCCCCATGGGCCAGCTCCACCCACGCCAGCTTCCCGTCGGCCGTCAACCCAGCCGAGACCACACGGTCCACGCCACCCGAGAGGTAGGGGAGGGCCACGTAGGCTCCAGAGGCGACCCCGGCGGCGATGAGGAGCAGCGCCGCGGGCCTCAGCCAGCCGGGCGCGGGGGCCCCGGCTAGCCGCTGCGCCGTAGCGTAGGCGAGCAACAGCGCCATCACAGTGGAGATGAGCACCTTAGGCCCGAAGATAGCCATCACCTCCGGGCTGCCCATGAACTGGCCGAACTCGCTGCTCGTAGGGTGGAAGCTCTCAGCCAGCCTCGGCGCGAGGAAGCTAACAGGCACCATAGAGTAGGCGGCGACAGCGTAGGCGGCGCTCAGGCTCGCAGCCCTGTCCGGGTCGGGTATACTGCTCCTCAACACGAAGTAGACCAGGTAGGCGAGCAGCAGAAGGAGCACCGCCGTCTCACGCGGGTCCCAAGTCCAAGCCTTGCCCCACGACTCGCTCGCCCACGCCATACCGCTCACAAGCGTGAACGCCGCGTAGACAGTGCCGAGCAGCACGAAGCTCCTCACATACCGGTCCCACTTCTCGCTGCTCGTCTTGAGGTACAGCAGCGCAGACACGAAGGCGCCCGTGTAGAGGATGTAGCTCGCCCACGCCATGGGTATATGGATGTAGATGTTCCTATACGCCGTCGGAGCCCCTATGGGGGGCATCAGGGGGAAGGGCCCCTTCAACGCCGCGTAGACGCCCAGGGCCAGGTCCACGAACGCGAGCGCTACCACCGCAGCATAGACCGCCCCGAGCCTCCCACCGGAGCCCTGGAGCCTGACCCTCTCGAGCTCCTCCATACCCGTCACACCCCACGCAGCATGGAGCCGGGACTAGCCGCCCCCGCCGCCGCGGCGGAGGGAGGAGAGGGCAGCCAAAACAACCGAGGCGCCCATGAGGACTGGGCCGAGCCAGACGAGGCGGACGCCGGGTATAATCTTCACCTGCACGTTGAGCCCCTGCTGCTCTATCAGGCTTCCAGGCTTGTAGCTCTCGGCCATCACGTAGAGGTCTATGACGCTGCCCATGAGCCTCATCGCGGCGTCGCCGGGCTGCATCCTCTCAAGCATATCAATGTTGTAGCCTGCAGCCATCAACGCCGCCAGGGCGAGCCTCTGCTCCGGCGTCAGCTCCTTGAACACCTCGTGGAGGTAGTAGAGGAGCAGCGCATGGTACGGCGACCCGGTTATGTCGCCGGGGTCGACGGGCGGGCTCACCACCACGTAGACGTCGTCGAGGCCCCGCGCCGGGTGGATTACCTTGGAGACGAGGCCGTGTATCCCCTGGATCTCACCGTAGGCCTCGAAGCGTATCCTGAACCTCTCCAGCTGGCTGCCGTCAACCCTCAACACTATGTCCAGCCACGCTGTCTCAGGCACCAGCCTCGGAGCCTCCACGTAGCCCAGCACGCCGCCGGGCGAGGCGAGCCTAACGCCGCGCGGCACGGTGATGTTCAGTATCGCCTCCGGGTCGCTGAGCAGCTTGAAGATGCTACTCCTGTTCACGTACAGGAGGAGGCTGAGCAGCGTATCATCCTGGAGCACCGCCAGGTACCCCGCCACCGGCGTCGGCAGCTGGAGAGGTATCCTCACCGAGGAGCCGTTGGCGTCGTAGACCAGGTCGCCGTCGTAGACGAGAAGCAGCGGGTTGGCAGCGGCCACAGCCGAGGAGGTTATGTTTATGGGCTGGCCCCTGCCCCCGGTGACCAGCAGCTCCGGGAGCACCCTGGCCCAGCGTATCTCCAGTGCGAGGCTCTCGTTCACCCTGACCTCGAGCGGCGGGTCGAAGCGCAGCTCCAGGAAGTCGTGCTGCGCCAGATGCTTCTTCGGGACTATGGACAGGTTGTTCTCCAGACTTATCCTCATCAGGTCGGGGGCGACCGTGGCGACGAGCCACGCCACCGGCTCTATACCCTCATCGTTGACGCTCGCGAATATGTTGACGCTGGCGTTGACCAGCTCGACCCGCGCGCCGCCCAGGTAGAGGGGCATGGGCTGCAGCGTGGCGCCCTGCTCGCCCGCGACGACGGTGTAGATTGTAGCGTTTACAGTCGCCTCCGCCTCGACAGCCGGGGCTGTGTAGGGGCTCTCGCGGGATATCATGAAGAGCCTCTGGAGGGTCGCGTTCTCCTCCACTATCCGCTCGCCCTGCACGTAGTAGTGGAAGTACTTGCCAAGCGTGTTAGCCATAGTCTGCAGGGTCATCTGCGCGTAGAAGTAGACTGGGCTCCTGCCGACGTAGTTGGTGAATATGTCCACCTTGGAGCTGCTTATGTGGAACTCGTAGCTCACAAGCTCAATGGTATGAT
Source organism: Thermoproteota archaeon (assembly GCA_013153105.1). GTDB lineage: Archaea > Thermoproteota > Thermoprotei_A > Sulfolobales > Pyrodictiaceae > QNYQ01. Next base: position 4,105 of record JAADFC010000053.1, on the reverse strand, counting down.
TGCCTGGGACGACCACCCTCTCGCCGGGCTTGAGGTGCAGCTCCCAGGTGTAGGCGTCGTTGAACGCGTAGGTGCCGCTCAGCAGCACGCCAACCACGGTCACCGCGAGGCCCAGGTGGAGCAGGCTCATCGGCGCCATCCTGTCGGCCAGGAGCGCCACGGGGCCGCGGCGGCGGAGGCTGCGGTAGAGGTAGAGGAGCGTAGCCGCGGCCGCGACGCCGGCCCAGGGGAGCCCGAAGCCCATCAGGGCGTTGGTGAGCCTGCTGCTGAGCGGGGCGAGGCTGTAGAGCCCCGTGTAGGCCGCGTAGCCGAGCGCGGCTGAGAGCAGCGCGGTGCTCCCCAGCAGCGCCGCCAGGCCCCTCCAGCCCAGGACGTCGCCGAGGAATGCTGCGGGTATAGCGGCGAGCATGGCTATGAGCAGCGGGTAGAGGACGGGGTGGAAGTACTGGACGCCAGCCTCCATCTGGGGGACGCTCGCCTGCCTCCCCGCGACCAGGAGCAGGGAGGGCACGAAGAGGGTGGCGTAGACGAAGAGGCTGCTCGCCAGCAGCGCGGCCGCCGCCACAATCATGCCGGCCCGGTAGGGGCTCAGGCTCCTGGGGAGCCTCGCGGGCCTCCTCGGCAGCCCCGCGCCGCGTAGCGGGGCCTCAATGTCGAGGCTGAGCCTGTACACAGCGTAGCCCAGCATCGCCACCGCGGTGCCGAGGAGTATCAGGGCGCCTATGCCGGGGGCGGCGAAGCTGTGGAGGGGGCTGAGGCCCGTCCTCGTCACGTACATCGCGAGGAACACGCTGCTACCCATGAGGGCCGCGGTGAAACCGGAGAGGCTCCTAGCCGCCACGTAGACGTGGGGGAGCAGGGTGGCGGCCAGCCAGACCATCAGCTCGCTCGTCTCCACCGGGTCCCAGGCCCAGTAGCCGCCCCAGCCGAAGGTCTCGTAGCTCCAGTACCCGCCAAGCATTATGCCGACGGTCAGCAGGGCCCAGCCCAGCTCGTAGACTATCCAGCTCCTCCTCTCCACACCCCCCGCCAGCAGCCCCACAGCGGCGACGGCCAGCAGAGCGTAGCCGCCGAAGGTGCTTAGCGGGTGCGGGTACAGCCACGGGCTCTTCAGCAGCGGGTTAAGCCCCGCACCGCCAGCCGGCGGGTTCTCGAGGAGGGTAAACGCATCGTTAAGGAACGCCGCGGCGAGCCCCACGACGGCGACCAGCGCGGAGCCGGCCAGGAGCAGCGCCCTCCGCCTCGGCTCCCCGCGGCTCCTTATGATGTAGTAGCCGCCCAGCCCGGCCAGGAGCGCGAAGAGGAAGAGGCTCCCCCCGCCGCCGCTCCACGCCGCGGCGAACCTCATCCAGAGGGGGAGCCCCTCGCTGGTGTTCCAGAACACCTCGTGGAGCGTGAAGTCGAGGGTGACGAAGGGCACCCAGTAGACCAGCCAGCCCGCCACCAGCAGCAGCGTCATAGCCTTGTAGAGCTTCTCCGGCCCGCCGCGGTAGACTATGGAGGCAGCTATACCCGCGACGAGCACCCCGTAGCCCAGCGCCACGTAGACCGCAGCCGACCCCCCAGCGCCGCGGAGCACAAGCAGCCCGGCAGCCGTGGCGGCCAGCAGCCCCGCGGCCACCGCCGCGCGGTAGAACCTCTCGCCCAGCAGCCTCACAGCCGAGAACACGGTAGCCACTCCAGCGACCAGCGCCGCCAGGGGCAGCAGACCAGTATAGTGGAGAGCCACTACCGCCAACCCGCTACACCCCCACGCCCGACACAGCCGCTACACCGGTCTAGACGAGCTGGAAGCTGTAGAGCAGCAGGTAGACACCCGCCGCGGCCAGCACCGCGCCCGCCACCCGGTTCAACAGCTCGTTCCGGGCGAGAATCCTCTCCGCCAGCCCCGCGCCGCCCCTGCTCGCAGCCAGCATAACCGCCGCCAGCGGCACCCCGCTGCCCACGGCGAGCGCTGCCAGCGCCGCGAGGCCGCCCACGCTCATCCCGAGCCCGGCTATCAGCAGCAGCACACCCAGCACTATAGGCAGGTTGCACTGCACCGCCAGCACGCCGTAGAGGGCGCAGAACCCCATCAGGCCGCCGCGCCTCGCCGAGATGAGGCCCTCCAGCTCCACGGGGACGCCGAGCAGGGAGGCGAGCCCGGCCGCGACGATAGCGGCGGCGACGACCGGGAGGAGCACCTGCTGAAGCCCCGCCGCCAGCTGGGCCGCGACGAGGAAGAGGCCCCCTATCGCAACCACACCCGCCGCGGCGGCGAGGCCGCAGCCCAGGCAGCTGCCCACGCCGAGCCTCCTACCGCTCCTAACGACGACGCTAACCTGGGTCACCAGCAGGGGGAGGACGCAGGGCGAGAAGACCGAGACAACCCCCGCCACGAGGGCCGAGGCCGCGCCCACCAGCACGGTGGCAGCGGCCCCAGCCTCGCCCGCGGCGGCCACGGCCTCGAGCCTGGTAGCGTTGCCCGCAGCCTCCTCGCCCTCGACCAGGCTCGGGGTTATGTTGAGGTTCATCCACGGGTAAACCGGGGGCTCCCTGCCCTGGAGCACCGCGGAGATGTAGTCTAGGAGGTACGCCGTGTACTCAACCTCGTCGCTGACCAGGTCGGGCACATACTTCCTCATAGACCGGACCGCGTCGACCAGCTGGTCCCAGCCGCCGTACACCTCGGAGAGCAGCTTCCCCTCCCGTATAGCCTCCCGGAGCCTGCCGTTGAGAACCCGCACCGCGACGTCAGCCTCCCCCGCCACCGCCGTCTTGGCAGCGTTGTCGAGCCAGTCCCGCAGCTCCTCCAGGCTCAACCCGCCTATCACACCGTGGCACCGGGCGCACTCGACCTGGTAGACCCGGAGGCCCCTCTCCGCGAACTCCCGGGGGCTCCGGGGCGCCGACGCCTCGGCCAGCGCCAGGGCGCCCTTCGCCCAGCTGAGCATGACCTCGGTGAGGTCCTCCCCCGGCCCCGCCTGGAAGCCGCCCACGTGGCGGAGCACCGGCTTCCCGTCGACGAACACTATGAAGGTGGGCGTCTCCTCGACCCCATACCGCTGGAACACCTTGATGGTGGCTGTCCCGGCCATTATATGGTAGAACGCCACGGGGAGAACGTCGCTCTTCCGCTCGAGGACAGACCAGTAGGGCTTCATCTTCTTACACACCGGGCACGTGGGCGACTCGAACATCACCGCGACAGGCTTATCGCTCGTCGATATTATCCTGTCGAACACAGCCTCGTTGGGTATCTCGTACTCGTTCACCTCCAGGTAGTAGGTTCCTATCCCAGCCTCCCGGTGGAACATGTAGACCGAGAGGGCGGCCGCGAGGATGACCGCGGCCACGAGGAAGGCGCCGGCGCTGCGGCGCCGCTGGAAGCCGCGCAGGTCCAGCCTCATGCTCCTCCTAGGCATGCCTCCCTACCCTTCCACACACCGTATCCCCCTGCGCCCGGGGCGGCGCGGGAGCCCCGGGAGCGGCCGAGGCGGGTGGCGAGATGCCACGTGGGTTCCTCATATTCAACACGGCACACGCGACTCCAGCCCTTAATATTGTAGCCCGGAACTTTGGGGCCACGGTAGAACAATAATTCTCTGAAGATAACGATTAGAACACCTCCAACACGTACCGGGAGAGCCACGCCGCCACCGCTACGAACCCCGCGGCGGCCGCCGCGAGGCCCGCCGCATCCAGCACGGAGCCTCCCCCCGCGAACCCCGCCGCCAGCACCGGGGCCGCGAGCTGCACATAGGGGAGCGCCAGCACCAGCACCATGACCGGCATGAGGACTCCGCGGGCCTCACTGAACACCAGTATGGCCGAGGAGAGGCTCGACACAGCCGCAAGGTAGAGGGAGGAGGCCACCACAGCCGAGAGAACCGGGGCGGAGAAGGCCTCGACCAGCCCCCCGAACACGGCCACCGCCATGCTGTAGGCCAGCACGTTGACGAGCATGAGTAGGAACGTGTAGACAAGCTTCGAGACATACACAGCCTCCGGCGGCACCGGCGCGCTCCTCAGCCCATCAAGCGTCCCCCGATCCGCCTCACGCACAAACGAGGCGAGAGCCCCGAACACGGCCAGGAAGAGGAGTACAAGCAGCTCAGACGCCGCC
>JAADFC010000123.1 GCA_013153105.1 Thermoproteota archaeon | reverse complement strand
GCTGGACGCCGTGGCGGGGCGTCTGGTTGACTTCGTGCGCAGCCAGGGTGTCGTTCTCCAGGTTGCGCTGGACCTTGTAGACGTGGTCGACGCGGTTGGGCTGGCGGCGGAGCTTAGGAGGGAGCTGGGGCCGGTGTTCATAGCTGAGGCGGGGACGCCGCTCGTCAAGGCGGAGGGGCTTCGCTCGGTGGGCCTGCTGGCCGCAGTTGTGAAGCCCGGGCCCGTGGTGGCCGACCTGAAGACCGCCGATACCGGCGCGCTCGAGGCCGGTCTTGCAGCGGAGGCGGGGGCGTGGGGGGTGACGGTGCTCGCGCTGGCTCCTGACGAGACTATCGAGGACGCGGTCAGGGAGGCGAGGAGGAGGAACATAGCTGTTATAGCCGACCTTATAGGCGTCAGGGACCCAGTTGCTAGGGCGGAGCAGCTGGCCAGCCTCGGTGTAGACATAGTAGAGGTCCACGTGGGCATCGACGCGCAGAAGAGGCTTGGAGTCACAGCAGCAGACATGGCGGGTATAGTGAAGCATGTGGCCGAGCGGTTCCCAGGCCCCGTGGCTGTGGCCGGGGGGTTGAGGAGGGAGACGGCCCCCTCGATGGTTGAGGCTGGGGCCTCGATAATAGTGGTGGGTGGCGCGATAACGAGGGCCGAGGACCCTGTGGCCGCCGCCAGGGCGATACTAGAGGCTATAAAGAGGCCTAGGGGCTAGTCCCCGGCGCCCTCCGGCTCCCTGTAGACGTGTACAGGGACCAGCTCACCTTCATCGTAGACCCTGGCCTCCCTCATCACAGCTATCCCGTCGGCCTCCACGTTGCTCACCGTAACAGAGCTGAGCTGCCTCTCATAGGGCAGCGGCTCGGCCTCGAGCATCCCGTCCCTGGCCACGCGCAGCCTCACCTTGACCGGCTGCGGCCTCTTGCTCCTAACCGGAGCTGTGAGCCTCGCCACAGCCTGCAGCGGCGGCTCCGCCGCCCTAGTAACGTTACCCAGATGCTTCAGCACCGGGTAGAGGAGCCGCAGGAACCCGTGGAGCGCCGACACCGGGTGGCCGGAGAGCGCCACCACTAGGGGGCCGCCCGGCAGCACCATGGCGCTGGTGGGCCTGCCGCCCTTCACGAAGAGCCCGCGGAAGAGGACCCTGCCGCCCAGCTTCCCGGCGAGCTGGTAGAAGGGGTCGACGTCGCTGGGCCCAGTGCCGCCAGTTAGGACCACCACGTCTACACCCTGTGTCTGCCTGGTCAGGTACCAGGCTATAGCGTCAACATCATCGGGCAGCAGAACCCTCCACACCACACGGCTCCAAGGCGCGTACCTCCTCACAAGGCTCTCAACGAGCTTAGCCGTGGTCTCAGCCACCTCGCCGCGGAGAATCCTCTCCCTCGCCTCCCTCGGGTCACGGGGCTCAAACAGCTCGGTGCCCGTGGCTATTATGGCTACGTTGACACTCCTGTACACGGTCACCTCAGTGACCGCGACCTCGAGCAGCCCCACAACATCCAGCTCAGTCAAAACCCTCCCCGGCTCGAGGAGGACCTGACCCCTCCTCACATAGGAGCCGACAGGGTCTATGTTCTTCCCAGGCTGAAACTCCCGGTCAACAACTATGTAGCCATCCTCGACCTTCACAACCTCCTCCGGGACAACAGTATCAGCGCCCTCTGGCAGGTAAGCACCCGTCGAAACATAGACCGCGGTGCCAGGCTCAACCCTAACGCCCACATCAACCTTGCCTATAGTAGCCTCGCCCACCAGCCGGAGCCTCCCCGGAGTATCGGCGGACCTCACAGCATAGCCGTCATAGGCGGCGCGGGGCCGCGGGGGAAAGTCGTACTCTGCCGCGACAGGCTCGGCCACAACCCTGCCGACAGCCTCCCAGACGGGGAGCCTCTCCTTCCCGTCGACCGGCTTCACAGCCGCGCGTATAGCCCTCAACGCCTCGGGTACCGGGGTCAGCCTCTCAAGGTAGCGGGGCACGCGAGCCTGCGCCGACACCGCCGCATCACCCGGGAGCTGCAGGCCTCGGCCCGGGTTTTTGGTGATGGTGTTACGGGGGCGGAGGAGGGTGGTGTCCCCCGCGCGGGAATAGGTTCGGCGGGGAGAGGGAGGGTGGCCCGGCACAGAGCGAGCCTACACGCGTTCCCCACCGCAGCACCCACGCTCACAAACTACTACCACGCCATACCAGCTGCAGCCGCGCTCACGTCGACACCCTCGAACAGGAGGAGGCCCTAGCCGCCCCCTACCCCCAGCGGGGAGCAGGCCCCCCCTTTTCCCTCCCGCATGCGCCGAGTCTCCTAGGCCGGGCGGGGGCGCTGCCCCCTCCTCTGCTGCCGCCCGGTTCTACGCTGCAACACCGTCTCCGGGTGGAGGCCCGTCGGGAGGTGCTCCTCGCTGTAGTCGCTGTGTATGAGTACCCAGCCGAGGATCAGGCCCTCTGTGGAGGCGGGCCTCTTGGATGCCCTGACCACTACGCGGCCCTCCACGGGGTCTACTATCCTCTCGACGAGGGCTGGGGTGTGGGTGCCGCCCTCCGCTATGGCTGCTAGGAGCCCCTTCTCCCAGCCTGGGCGCAGGCCTCCGCCCCGGGGCGGGGCGCGGGCTGCCACTGTCAGGGTGGCGCGGGGGCAGTGGTAGACTGTGGCATCCCCCTCGCGGCTGGCGGGGCAGAGGCCGAGTATAGGCACGCCATCCAGCACCACTGTCTCAGCGTCGCTGAATAGGCGGCTCCACATCCTCTGGCGGAAGCTCCTCCTGTCGAGGCGGCTCCGCTCCCGCGGCAGCTCGGGCGCCGGCGCCTCGTAGACCCTAAGCCCCAACGCCCGGAGCGCGGCCGACAGGGCGGGGGCCGAGCCCATTACTACTACCGCGTCGGCCTCCAGGGCCGCTGCGAGGGCTGCCTTGTAGTAGACGCCTCTGCCCGCGACGAAGCCGTCTGTGTCCACCACGAAGCCGCCGCGGAGCCTCCTCGCGGACGCCACGGCGGCGGAGACCACGAGGTCCATCACCTTCTCGGCTGAGACGTGGCCCACGAAGAGGCAGCCGCTCGGCTCGAGGTCGGAGAGCGCCACAGCCCTCCTGGAGTCGCTGCTGTACGCCACGCAGGCTGGGAGGCCGAGCTCGTTCTGGCCCACGTCAGCCTCCACGACACCCAGGCCGAGAACGTTGTGAAGCCACGTGACGAGCGTAGACTTCCCAGTCTCCATCCCGCCCACGACTACGATCCTGCTAGCACCCTCCGCCTCCAGCTTCTCCACGAGACTGCTCCAAGCCTCGAAAACCCTGCCCGAGGGTACACGCGTGTAGGCCGCCCCCGAGCCCGCCACAATACAGACCCTAGCCCTTCCGCCCGACGCGACGAAGGTGGCGCCACGCGCACCGCCCACAACCAGCACGTCGCCGCTGCAGGCCTCGAAGCCGACAACAGACACGCAGCCCTCCACAACCTCGACCCTGGCGGGCCCCGCGACCCACAGGCCCTCGCCAGCATCGAGGGCTACACAGCCCCCCGACGCTGCCGCCACGCGCCAACCCCCCGGCAGCGCCCCGGCTGAGAGGATATAGTAGGCCAGGAAGACCCAGCCTGGTGGGACACTGGGCCCGCAGCCCCCAGGACCATAGAACACTCCGCCGGCCCGCCCCCGCGGGGGGCTGCGGCGTCTGCAGATGGGAGGTGAGCCCGCGTATGGCGCTGGTGGAGGCCGCGGCACGCGAGGAGCATCAGGTGGGTAAGTATAGGGTCACACTCTTCCGCGATGCTGAGGGGAGGATAATAGGCGCCCTAGTCGAGGGCCCCCGCCTCCCCCGGCCGGTCTACATAGCCTACAGCGAGGCCGTCCGGCACCGGCTGCCCAAGGCTATCAAGAAGTTCCTCCGGCGCTTCGGGTTCCGGGTAGAGTAGCGGCCCGCCGTCGCTGTCGGGGCTCCATTCACCGCCCGAAGGCTCCTCCAACGAAAGGGCCTCCTCACCCGGCGGGCCCTCCAGCGGAGAGGTGCGGCGATGGCAGGGGGTTTATGGCCTCCAGCCGGTCGCCCTGGCTCCCCACCCTGGGGCCGGGCCGCGGGTACGCGCCCCCGCTCCGCCGCGACCTTCCCGCCCGCATAGGGGCTGGGATGGGCGGCGGGTTCCCCCGCGGCCTACAGCCGCCTTAGAGGCCGTGTATGGCCTCGGCTGCGCAGAGCAGCTTGTAGGCGACGGTCCATGCTTTCAGGGGGCGGCCCCCGGCTATGCTGTAGGCCTTCAGCGCCTTCCTAAGGGTGGACCTTTTGAAGTCGCCGCGGGGGAACATGCCTATCCCCACCGGCGCCCCGGTCTCCATCGCCTCAGCCGCTATCTCGCCGGGGGCCGCGGGGCTGCCGCGCTCCCAGAGGAGGATGAGGCGGCCGCGCTTCTCGACGAACTCGCGTAGGCTGTCGGCGACCTTGTATATGAGCGGCTCCCCCGTGGGGGGCACGCGCTCCTCCCGGAGGAGCTGGGCCATCAGGCCGCGGAACCTCTCGTAGTGCTTGGGGAGCCTGGTCTCCGGCTTGACGTGGAAGACCCTGCCGTCGTACACGTGGATGTATACCTCCAGCAGCCCCGCCTGGTTGAGGAGCGAGTCCTGGAGCAGGAGGAGCGTCGTATGCACGATATCGGGGCGCCCCCTCTTCCACTTCTGCGGCAGCGCCGCCATGGCGTGGTAGTGCAGGGTCTTGTCGAGCAGCATTTCATCCGGCGAGACCCCGTAGCGGCGGGCCGAGGCCACAACCTGCGGGTGGCCACGTATCTCGCGGGGCACCACCTCGAGCGGCGACTCCAGCAGGACAACCGCGAGCCTTCCACGCCCGCCGCCAGCCACGCCCTCAGCCCCTTCGACGCCGCGCCCTGCAGCAGCCCCGGGGGGCGGGGAGGGGCTAGACGTTATTACCCTCCTTGCGGCCCATCGCCGCCCCCGGCGCGCCCCGGGCCCCGCTGAAAGGGCCGCAGCGTGCTGGGGGCGGTGGGCGGCCCCCTCTCGGGGGGAGGCTTGGGCGGCTGCGAACCCCGCTGAGCACTGTTGATGAGGGGCTGAGCGCTGACCCCAGCTCGGTGGCGTGTGGGGTGATGCCCCTCCCCCTGGGGGCGGGGCCGCGGCTTCCCTTCTGCCACGGTGACCGCTCTTGATGGCTAGGAGGCGGCTGCAGGTTACGGGCGGCGGCTCCTACGTGTTGACACTCCCGAAGGAGTGGGTTAAGCGCCACGGGCTTGGCCGTGGAGCTGAGGTCGTTGTCAGCGTGGAGCCGGATGGGTCGCTGCGCGTGAGCCCGGCGGGCGGTGGGAGGAGGCGGAGGCGCTGGACGGCGTCGCTACGGTTCCCTGGGGGCGCGGGCGCCGAGACTGTGCTGAGGAGGGTTATATCGTTCTACATAGCTGGCGCCGACGTGGTCGAGGTCGAGTTCGAGGGGTCTCCGAGGCCTGGGCTTGTCGCTGATGTGAAGAGGCTCGTCTCCTCGAAGCTGCTCGGCGTGGAGGTTGTGGAGGAGTCGTCGAGGAGGATAACGTTCCAGGTTGTGGGAGACGAGTCTATGAGCGGTATGGACGCGTTTAACCGGCTCACAAAGACTGTTGAGCACATGCTCTCGGACATAGTGCTGGCGCTGAGGGAGGGGCAGGGCGAGCTGCTGAGGGAGGTGCCGCAGCGGGACGATATAGTCGACAAGCTGTTCATCTATGTGTGGAGGCAGGTTTCAAGCCTCTTCCTGGGGAAGAGGGGTGTCGGCGAGGTAGGCTTCGACAGCTATGTAGACGCGAGCGTCTACATGATGGCGGCCAAGCACGCCGAGAGGATTGGGGACCATGCCTCTAGGCTTGCGGGGGCGCTGGCGGGAGGCGAGCAGGCCGAGGGGCTGGTCGAGCCGCTGGATGAGGTTACGAGGCTCTACCGGGAGTCGGTGCAGCTCCTCAACAGGCCTAGGCCGGAGAGGGCTGAGGAGCTGATACAGAGGCTGGAATCGCTCCGCTTAGGCTTGGACCCGAGGCGTGGGGCCGCGTGGGAGAGCGTGAGGAGGATAGCGGACTACTGTACGGACCTGCTGGAGCTGTCTCTCAACCGGGCGAGTATAGCTCTCCTCATAGGCGGGGGAGGGGGATAGCCTTAAAGACGCTGGGTGGGGGTGGGCGCCGCAGGCTCCCTCTTGGAGGCTTAGGGGCAGGCCTTTTTGGAGGTGCGTGGGTTGGCGCAGAGGCAGCGTGTGAAGCCGGTGAGCCCCATAAGGGTGTTGAAGGAGGCGACCGGCAGGGTCATCTTCGTCAAGCTGAAGGATGGGAGCGAGTACATAGGCAAGCTTGAGGCCACCGACTCGACGATGAACCTGGTCCTCGACGGCTGCGTCGAGCTCAAGCCGGGAACCATGGAGCCCAAGGTGAAGTACGGCAAGGCCCTGATAAGGGGTAGCCACGTGGTATACGTGAGCGTCGACTACGAGATGGTTGCCGGCGAGCTGCCCCTCTAGTAGGACCGTGGCCCGCGGGGGAGCCGAGCCTGCTAGACTGTTAAACTCCTGGACGCAGCGGCGCGCGGTGAAGCCAGCGGGCCCTGGAGGGCCGCGCGGCCCTCCCCGGGCAGCAGGCGGATGAGTGTATGGTGGTGGCTGCATGGCCAGGCGGAACATAGTGGTTGAGAGTATAAGGTGGCAGCCGATAGAGGAGCATAACGTCGAGCTTGTCGAGAGGAAGGGTCTCGGCCACCCCGACTACATAAGCGACGCGATAGCGGAGGCGGCGAGCAGGAAGCTCTCCAAGTACTATCTCGAGCGCTACGGCACGGTTCTCCACCACAACCTGGACAAGGTGCTCCTGGTCGGCGGCCAGGCGGCGCCGAGGTTCGGCGGCGGGGAGGTGCTCCAGCCCATCTACATAGTCGTCGCTGGCCGCGCCACTACTGAGGTGCGCACCTCCAGCGGCGTGGAGAAGGTTCCGATAGGCCCCCTGATACTCGAGGCCGCCAAGGAGTGGATACGTGACAACTTCCGCTTCCTCGACCCCGAGAAGCACGTCATAGTAGACTACCGCATCGGCCACGGAAGCGCCGACCTTGTGGGCGTCTTCGAGGCGGGCAAGGAGAGCGTCCCCCTGGCCAACGACACCAGCGTGGGCGTGGGATTCGCCCCGTTCTCCACGCTGGAGAGGCTGGTGTACGAGACTGAGAGACTGCTCAACAGCAGGGAGTTCAAGGAGAAGGCGCCCGAGGTCGGCGAGGACATCAAGGTTATGGGGCTACGCAGGGGGAGGCGTATAGAGCTCACCATAGCTGCCGCCATAATCTCCAGCCTCGTCGAGGACCCCGACCACTACATGGGCGTCAAGGACACAATAAAGGAGGCTGTGATGGATCTCGCCAGCAGGCTCGCCCCCGACTACGATGTAGAGGTGTACGTTAACACGGCCGACATGCCTGACAAGGGTATATTCTACCTCACCGTCACTGGGACCAGCGCCGAGCACGGCGACGACGGCATGACGGGCAGGGGAAACAGGAGCTACGGCCTGATAACCCCGCTGCGCCCGATGAGCCTCGAGGCCGCCGCCGGCAAGAACCCAGTCAACCACGTCGGCAAGATATACAACATCATGGCGATGAACATAGCTAGGCGCGTCTACGAGACTGTGAAGGGGCTCCGCGAGGTCTACGTGGAGCTTCTGAGCCAGATTGGGAAGCCGATAAACGAGCCCCTCGTGGCTAACGTTAAGGTGTTGACGGAGAAGCCTGGAGAGCCTCTGCCCGCGGACGCGGTGAGGGAGATAGAGGCTATCGTGGAGGAGGAGCTGGATAGCTACCGGAGGATAACAAGGGAGCTAATCGAGGGCCGTATACTCGTCTACTAGCTGGCCTTGACACCTTCTTTTTTGAGTAGCAGCCGCGCGCGGCGGCTGCGGTACTCCTCCAGCATCCTCCGCAGCTCGGCCGCCGAGAGCGTCTTCCGCGCCTCCATCTCGCGGCGTCTCTTCTCCTCCTCTATCTCCATCTTCCTCCGGTACGCGTCGGGGAGCACCGTGGGGTCGAGCAGTGCTGTCCCGTCGAGCCTGGCTGAGACGTAGTCCTCGGCCGGCAGCAGGGGCAGACCGTGCTCCTCGAGGCTGCGAGCCCGTGGGAGCTGGTCCCTAGGGGCTAGGAGTGCGACGAGGCTCCTCGCCAGCGTCTCTGCGTGCCGCTCGACGCTGACAGGGTTCACCCTGTCCACTACCAGGAGCAGCCGCCCGTAGCGGCTGGCCAGCGCGGAGATGTAGTCGACCACGTCGCCATCTATCTCGTCGGCCGTGGGGGCGGGCAGCAGCTGGCCGAGGCTGGCCGCGTAGAGCGCGTCGAGGAGTGAGGCCTTCTCCTCCTCGAGCCTCTTCTTCTCCGCTCGGAGCTTCTCCAGCTCCTCCTGGAGCGTTGCCAGCCGCTGGCGGAGCATCGCTACCTCCCGGTCTCTTTCGAGGCTCTCCCTCAGCTCCGCCGTGAGTATCCTGAGCTCGCCCTCGAGCCTCTTCAGCTCCTCCTGGAGCTGCTGGACCCTGCTCTGGAGCACGTGGTTCTCCGCTCGGAGCCTCTCCACCAGCTCGCCGCAGCCGTTCTGCCTCTGCGCCGGCGCCGGCTTCTTCTCCTGGGGCGGCGGGGGCGGCGGCTCGCTCAGCATCTCCTTTATAACCGCCTCCACCGCCTCGGCAACCGAGGTCCCCCTTATCACTGCGGCCTTAAGCTTCTCTATATCAATGTCGACGCCGAGCCTGGCTATGTGGGACTCGACCTGCCGGAGCTTCCCGTCGTAGTAGTGGAGGGCCTTCACGGCCGCCGCCAGCGCGTCCCTAACATGGGGCGTGGCCACGCGCTTCAGCTGAGGGTAGCGGCGCAGGTACTCCTCGAGTATCAGCCTCTTCTCCTCCACCGGCAGCGGCTGGGGCGGAGTGTACAGCTGGGCCCGCAGCATCGCTGCCAGCTTCTTGACGAAGTCCGGCGCCGGCGTGACGTCCGAGGCGACCACCAGCGGCACTCCATGGCTCCTTATTAGCTCGACAACCTCGCCCCTATCCACGCCGCGCCTCGTGACAGCGAGGACCGGCCTGCCGGTGAGGTCTAGCGCCACTATACCCGTAGATATGCCGGGGTCGAGGCCTACGATAAGGTAGGGCTTGGCCTCGGCGGCCGGGGCCTCCTCGAAGGCTAGCCTGCTCCTGTACACGGGCTCAATCTCTATCCTGACGTCGTTGTCCTCGTGCCTCTTTACTATACCCTTGAGCCGCGAGCGGGGGGCGTAGACTACGAAGACCGCGCTGTCGAGGCCGCCGCCACTCTTCCGGAAGACTAGGTCGTAGTCTATGCCGCTGCGGTCGAGGGCCCTCTTGATATCCTTCACTGCACGGAGTATGGAGGCACGCACCCGCCGCTGGTAGCGGCGG
>JAADFC010000005.1 GCA_013153105.1 Thermoproteota archaeon | reverse complement strand
GGAGCGTGTTGTGCCCCCGGGAGCGCGTCCGGGGGCTCTCGGGGTTCTGGGGGTGGTGGACCGGCCGGGATTTGAACCCGGGACCTCTCGGATGCCAACCGAGCGCTCTTCCAGGCTGAGCTACCGGCCCATCCCCAGCTCCCGCCGGGGCTCCAGGCTTGAGGGAGGCACGCGCAGGTGCGGTTTTAAAAGTTTTCCTTGCCCGCGGGCTCGGGGCCTAGCCTGCTCCCCACAGCCCCTCCCGCAGCCGGGAGAGGCGTCGGCGAACCGCAAGCCGGCTCCTCACAGCCCGCCGCGGGAATCCGGCCCGGGGAGACCCCTTGTATAGGCGGGGCCGGCCGCGCAAGCAGCCTCGTCCTATCAGGTTGCGGTAGCCTAAAATACACAGCGTTAAAGTACAAGCGTTTATGGACGCTCCCCCGGGGTGTACCACGGGAGCCACGCCGGGAGGTGCAGCATGAAATGTTCAGGCTGGAAGACGTCCATGTTGCTGTCGCCGACAGCGGCCGCGAGATAGTGCACGGCGTAACCGTTGAAGTAGCGGAGCCCGGCATATACGTCGTCATGGGGCCCAACGGCGCGGGCAAGAGCAGCCTCGCAAACGCCGTGATGGGCCACCAGGGCTACCGGCTCAAGGGCCGGGTGCTCCTCGCAGGCGAGGATGTGACCAGCCTCCCAACCCACGAGAAGGCCCGGCGCGGGATGACGCTGGCAGTCCAGAACCCGCCGGAGATAGAGGGGGTACGCGTAGCAGAGGTGCTCGCCAAGATAATCCAGCGCTTCCAGGGCATCTCCGACATAGCGGCGGCCAACCGGGAGGCTGCGCGTCTCCTCGAGCTCGTCGGCCTCCCCCGCGAGATGATGTCGCGCTACCTAATGGTCGGCATGAGCGGCGGCGAGAGGAAAAGGCTGGAGCTAGCTAGGGTCCTGGCGCAACGGCCTAAGGTAGCGTTCCTCGACGAGCCAGACAGCGGCGTAGACATCGAGAGCCTACCCCTAATAGCAAAGGCTATAAAGACACTAGCAGAAATAGGAGCCATAGTATTCCTAATAACGCACCAGCCGCACCTGGCGAAGATGCTGCTGGTCAGGCAGGTGATAATAATGTACGGGGGCCGCATCATAGCCACCGGCGGCCCCAGCCTCATCGACGAGGTGCAGGAGAAGGGCTACACCCGCCTAGCAGCCGAAGCCCAGGGGGAGAACTGAACACTCAAACCAAAACAAACCCCGGAGAGGTGTGCACGGTATGGCGCGTGTGGTCCTGCAGGAGGACAAGCCGCTCACCGAGCTGAGCCGCGACGATATAGTGGAGTTCAGCCGCCGCCGCGGCGAGCCCGAGTGGGTGCTCAGGCTGCGCCTCAAGGCCTACGAGTACCTCCGAAGCACACCGCCCGACCCGAGGGTCGACCCGTACCTGGAGAAGGTCACCTACAAGACGTTCCTAGAGAGCCTCGAGAACCCAGTGCTCTCCACCGAGGAGACCCTCGAGGCCGCCAAGAGGCTAGGCATAAAGCCGGAGGAGCTGGAGATACTCTACAGCGGCTTCAGCATAGACGTCGACAACAAGATGGTGAAGACCGTCCTCCGCTACCTCGAGAGCCGGGGCGTGATATTCACAAGCATGGACGAGGCTGTCAAGAAGTACCCAGTCGTGAAAGAATACGCGTTCAGAGGCCTCGAACCCACACTGAACAGGAAGACAGCATACCACGTAATGCTCTGGGCCGGCGGCCCCTTCATATACGTCCCCCAGGGGGTCAGGCTGCCGCAGCCGCTGCAGGGAGTCTTCATCATAGGCCGCGAAGGCCTCGGCCAGACCGAGCACACGCTAATAGTACTCGAGCCCGGCGCCGAGCTACACTGGATAGAGGGCTGCACCACGCCGATAGCCCTCCGCTACGCGGTCCACCTCGGAGGCCTCGAAGCGATAGTGAAGGACAGGGCGCGCCTCTACGTGGCGAGCATAAACAACTGGCTCGGCGAAGTACACCACATGCCCGTCAAGCGGGTACTAGTCGAGGGCGAGAACGCCTACGCAGAGCTGACATCCATAGCATTCTACTCGACGACAAGCAACACCTCGCCACGCATAGACCTCCGCGGCAGGGGCAGCCGCGGCGTAGTCCAGAACATAGGCCTCTTCCAGCAGCGGCAGCGCATCTACAGCGCCCCCCAGGTGATCTACGAGGCCCCCAGGACAAGTGCGCAGATACTCAACAGGACAGTGGTGAAGGACGAGGCAGAGGAGGAATTCTACGGCAAGCTATACGTCAAGAGAGGCGCCAAGGAGGCCACGGGCTTCATGAGCTGCAACACCCTAATAATAGGAGAGCGCGCCAAGAGCATAACAGTACCCGCAATAGGCAGCGAGGAGAAGGACGCAGAGCTAGCCCACGAGGCGAGCGTGGGCAGGATAAGCTACGAGAAGCTCTACTACATGCAGCTGATGGGCTTCGACGAGGAGGAGGCCACATGGATGATAGTGAACGGCTTCTTCGAGCCGGTCGTGAAGAAGCTGCCTATGGACGTCCAGATAGAGGTTAAAAAGATACTGGAGCTAGCCCTGCTGGGCCACTAGCTGACCCTCTCGACACGGATAACGCAATAGGGGTTGTCGAGATCGCCGCGCTCAACCTCAAACGCCCTAAACTTGCCCCCAATTATTTTCTCGAAAACACCCGCAATCATGCCAGCCTCCAGGTAGCATATCTTCTTGCCCTTCTTCAGCATCTCAAGCACCTTATCGTCAGCAGCCCTGATGCCATCCATACTGGGCGGCGAGTGCATATACACTATAGCGTGGTCCTCGCCAACCTCCTTAACCTCTATCTTCCCGAAGCCCAGCTCGCTAAGGAACCTCGCGTACTCCTGAACCAGGTTCTCTATGTTAGCCTGCTTGTGAGACACGCTGAGCCTATGCTGAAGCTCCTCGACGAGACCGTAGGCTATCCTCTTGCCTAGAAATGTTAAGGGGCCCCCGACAGCCTCGCCGACAATGCTCGCGAAGCTGTTTATAATCTCTGCATAGGCGCGGAGTGGTATGATTATATAGCGCTCCTTGCCGCCCTTGAAGTGCAGCTCGTTGTCTTCGTGCACAAGCCTGCCGTGTGTGGCCCCGCCTCCACCCATTACACCCACCGAGAAGTATTAATTTATGGGGTCCTCTGTATTCAATCTATTTAAGCTCTACTATACTCGGCATAGCCCCTACTATTAGCATGCTGAAACGGTGTGCACCCGCAGTCTCGCCTCCTCCAGCCTCCTAAGGCGGAGAAGGCTGCCGGCCCGGGCAGCTTGCAGTAATGCTGCGAGGGTAGCCTGAGGCAGGCGCACTGCCGCCTGCTGTGGTTGTGGTGCGGGGGGTGGGATTTGAACCCACGCCGGCCTACGCCAGCGGGTCTTAAGCCCGCCCCCTTTGGCCTGGCTCGGGCACCCCCGCACCCCAGGGAGGCCAGGGGCCCAGAAGATGCAGTGTACCCGGAGCAGGGCTGGGGGTTTTGGTGTTACGTTGCGTGGAGGGTTGAACAACTAGCGGAGGCCGTTTTGTACCGTTACTCCTCGCTGCCGAGCTCTTCCTGCTCGAGCAGCTCCTGGAGTATCTCCCTATACTCCTCTCTCTCCTGCTCCCACTCCTCTAAGCTCTTGGGCGGCCTCCTCTTGGCCTCGCTGACCTTGAGCGTGGTCACCGTGTGCTCCTCCTTCGGCGTCTGCGTCGCTATAGTGTAGCCCTGCAGCTGGCTGGCCGGGACCTTCTCGGTGTAGCCGCAGCGGACGCAGCGCAGTATTACGAGGTCGCCCTCGCGGCCCGCGGGTACCATTAAGCCGCCGCATCTCGGGCAGAACTTCAAGGGGTAGAACCACCTCCATACCGCTGAGGGGCCCCGTGGCTGAGGGGGTGCTCCTATCCGTGGCCTCGGCCGGGGCTAGCCGGTGGCGGCGCCGTTAGGGGTGTATATTACCCTTGCGCCGTGCTAGGGGAGGGTTTTCACAAGCATGCCCTCAACTAGGACGCCGCGCATACCCTCCATTATGCTCAGCGCTTCGCGTAGCCTGCCCCGGGTCGAGGCGTACACCGTGTAGAGGGGGTCGCCCCTCCTAACCCGGTACCCCGTCTTGACGTGGAACAGGATGCCGGCGCCCTTGTCGTCGGGTGCCCCGGCGGCCCTGGCGGCGAGCGCGGCGGCGGAGTTGCTTATCGAGGTTACCACGCCGTCCCTTGGGGAGGTAACGGTGTACTGCTCGCCTGCCAGCCTGATGTCCTCCGGTTTAATGTCGGGGTCGCCCTCCTGCGCCTCTATTATCTCCCTAAACTTGGCGTAGCTCTTGCCGCTGCGCAGTATGCTGCAGGCCTGCTCGTAGCCCTTCTCAGCCTCCGCGGCGCCCCCGAGGCCCAGCACGAGCCCTGCAAGGCTGCAGGCCTTCTCGACAAGCCCCGGCGCGGCCCCCACACCCTTCCCTATGAGGGTCTCCAGCGCCTCCCTGGCCTCCAGCGCGGGGCCCACCGCGTAGCCTATCGGCTCGTCCCCGTAGGTCAATGCTATCCTCATCGATATCCCGAGCCGCTGTGCCTGCGATAGGAACAGGCTGCCCAGCTCGGTGGCCTGCTCCTCAGTCTCAACCTTGGCCCCCCGGCCGAAGGGTATGTCCACCACAAGACGCGTGACGCTCATAGCAAGCTTCTTGGCGAGTATACTGGCTACCATCTGGCTCTGAGGGTCTATACCCAGCCTCCTCTCAACCCTCACGAAGATGTCGTCAGCGGGCGCCAGCCCCAGCGCCCCACCCCACACGATGACGCCGTGGGTCTTCAGTGCTATCTCAAGTATCTCCTCGGGCTTAAACGCGACCCTGGCGAGCACCTCCATAGTGTCGGCGGTGCCCGCCGGACTCGTTATGGCTCGGCTGCTCGTCTTGGGTATCAGGAGCCCCGCAGCCGCAACCGTCGGAACCACTATTAGGGCGACCTTACTGTTGCCGGGTACCCCGCCTATGCTGTGCACGTCGTGCGCGGTTACCGGGAACTTTATGACCTCGCCGGTCTCAACCATGGCCCTTATCAAGGCCGCCAGCTCGTCGCCGGCCAGCGGCCTGTAAACCTGGCTGACGAGGAACGCCGCTATCTGCGAGTCGTCGTAGAGCCCCGCGACCACGTCCGCAACCAGCCTCTTGTAGCCAGCCTCGCCGAGGGGTTCGCCCTGCAGGCGGCGGTGAAGCTCGCGGAAGCTCGGGGGCAGCTCGAGCGGGTAGAGCTTAACCCGCTCGCACCCCTGCAGCCTCTCCCACAGCTCCTCGGAGACAGCTATAGAACCCTCCTCGACGAGCCCCTCGGAAACCACGGCGACGCCGCCGTGTATGCTCCCCCGGCACCCCAGCCCGACTATCGAGCCCGCCGAGATCCCATACCGCTCGGCCACGCTGCGGGGGAGCACAGCCACCCCGCGGCCGCCCCTCAAGCCCAGGCGCTGAACCCGGAAGACCTCCGCCTCAGACCCGTCCGGGACAACAGTCAAGCCGGCCTCAACCCCCAAGCGGGCAGGGGCGTGGAGCGCTTTAACACTCAGGCCCAGCCCCGGTGCAGCCCCCCGGGCTGCGCCAGGCTGCGGTGACGACAACGCCTGGGCCCGAGGGCTCCCCAGGGGGAGGAGCCTGCTGGCGAGCCTGTGCAACGCCGAGCAGCCGGCGTGGCCTCCTAGGGCTCGACGCGCGTGCCCCGCCTGCCCTCCAGCACGTCGAGGGGCGCCTCGAGCGGGCCTATCGCGGCGGGCCTCCCAGTAGCCTCTACGAACTCCACCGCGGCGGCCAGCTTGGCCCCCATGGAGCCCTGTGGCAGCGTGGGCAGGAGGCGGCGGGCCTGGTCGAGACTGAGCCTCCGAAGCAGCCGCGCGCCCGGCCTCCCGTAGCCCTCGTAGACGCCCTCCACGTCTGTGAGAAGGAGCAGCGCCTCGGCGCCCAGGCTCCTGGCGAGGAGCGACGCCGTGAAATCCTTGTCTACGACAGCCTCCACACCCACCGTGCCGGCAGCCTTTGTAGTGACAGCCACACCCCCGCCGCCCCCCGCTACAACCACGAGAGCCCCCGACTCGAAGAGGCTCCGCACAGCCCACTCCTCGACCACAAGCCGGGGCCGGGGGCTGGGCACGAGCCTCCTCCAGCCCCCACGCGGGTCCCAGGCCACGGCGACGCCACGCCTACGCAGCTCCTCAGCCTCCCCCGCCGAGAGCAGGGGGCCCACCTGCTTGACGGGCCTCGACAGCATAGGGTCCCCAGGGTCAACCATAACCGTGGTTACCACGGCCACAGCCCTCCTGGGGAGCCCCAGCCCTTCAACGACGTCGCCCACGGCCGTCGCCAGCAGGTAGCCTAGCCAGCCCTGCGTAGCCGCGACAACCTCGTCGAGGCCCATCTCCACGCCGCCGCGCTGGGCCAGCTCCAGCAGCAGCGCCTGCGGCCCGTTGCCGTGGACCAGCAGCAGCCGGTACCCCCGCTCCAGCAGCGGCGCCAGCCGCCTAGCAGTCTCCGCCGCCCTCCGCCGCTGGGCCTCCAGCCCCTCGCCCGGCGCGAGGAGAGCGTGGCCCCCAAGGCCTACGACCACGAGGCCCTCCACAGCCCAGGCATCCCCCAGGGAGGCTGGGGAGGCGACACGTAATAGCTCCGAGGCCCATGCTGCAGGCTGGACGGTGCACAGCTGTGCCACGCTGGCCTATAGACGCGTCGGACTGGAAGCCCATCGGGGGCGACCGCGTCTCAGCCATAGGCCTCGGCACGTGGGCGATACGGGACCCTGCCAGGGCAGAGGAAGTGCTCGTCGAAGCCATAGAGTCTGGGAAAGTGAACCTGGTAGACACGGCCGAGATGTACGGCGGCGGCTCAGCGGAGGAGCTCGTGGGCAGGGTGCTGCGCAGGGTGGGCAGGGACCGAGTCTTCGTCACAACCAAGATGCTGCCTGACAGGCTCCGCTCGGAGGAGGAGATAGACCGCGCCGCCAGGGCGAGCCTCCGCAGGCTCGGCGTGAGGGAGGTCGACCTCTTCCTCATCCACTGGCCCGCCGCGGGTATACCGGTGGAGGAGCAGGTCCGCCGCTTCGAGCGCGTCATAATAGGCAGGGGCTACGCACGCTACATAGGGGTGAGCAACTTCGACAAGTGGCAGCTGTTCAAGGCGGTACACGCCACCGCCTCGGCCGAGATAGTCGTGGACCAGGTCCACTACAGCCTGCTCCACCGGGAGCCCGAGACCAGCAGCCTCCTAGACCTCGCAATAGAGAACAACGTTACGATCCAGGCCTACACGCCCCTCGAGAGGGGCGCCGTGGCGAGGCACCCGGCGGCGAGGAGGATAGCGGAGCGCCTGGGCAAGACGCCGGTGCAGGTTGCGCTCAACTACCTGATATCGAGGCCGAGGGTGGTGGCGATACCCAAGACCGAGAGGCGCGAGCACCTCCGTGAGATACTCGGCAGCCTAGGCTGGCGCCTGCCGCCGGAGGCTCTGGAGGAACTCGAGTCGAGCGCCTAGAGCCTCCTAACAGGGTAGCTCCCCAGCACCCGGAGGAAGAGGCTCCTCCTCGCGGCCTCCTCCACCGCGGCCGCCACCCTCTCGTCGAGCCTGCTACCCTCGAGGTCCACGTAGAAGATGTAGTTCCACGGCTTGCTGGGGCTCGGCCTCGAGTATATCATCTTCAGGTTCACCCCCCTCCGAGCGAACGGCTCCAGCCAGTGGTATAGCGCGCCCGGCGTATCCGGCATAGCCGCGACCAGGCTCGTCCTCTCAGCCCCCCGCGGGTTGTCCCTCCACCCCACAGCGATGAACCTCGTATAGTTCATGTTGCCCACCCCCGGCTCCAATACCCTTACCACCGGCAGGCCGTGAGCCTCCGCGGCCCGGCGGCTGCAGACGCAGAGCCCCCCGCTCCTCGCCGCCTCCGCCGCCGCGGCGCTGGTGCTCGCAGTCGCAACCCGCTCCGCCCCCGGCGCCACCTCCTCGAGCACATGCCCAGCCTCGCCCAGCGCGTGCGGGTGGCCGTAGACCCTGCCTGCGGAGGGGTCGCCGGCGACCACGAGGGTTATCTTCATCTCGACAGCGTAGGCGATGTGGAGCATGCTGCGCGCCAGGTTGTCCAGCGTCTCGCCCACCGGGCCCTCCAGACTGTTCTCAACCGGGACAACCCCGTAGTCGACCTCGAGGCCCTCAACCATCCTGAACACTCTAGTGATAGTGTCGGCGGGCACAAGCTCTGCGTCCCCGAAGAGGGACTCGGCAGCCTCATGCGTGAAACTGTTCTCCGGCCCGAGGAAGGCTACCCGCAGCCTCGCACCCGGAACAATAGCCCCGGCACCCCCAGCGTGTCCACGCACCCCCCGGGCCCACCGGAGGCCCACTCTATAAGCGCTACCCGCCGCCGCGCCGGGCCAGAAGGTGCCTAAGCTCGTCGGCGACACGGGAGAACTCGTCCTCTATCCTGAGCCTCCCCTGTATAACCCCCAGCTCCTTCCCACAGCACGAGACCACGAGGCTCGGCACGGCGACTATCCCGTAGAGCGAGAAGAGCCTACGCGCGGAGTCGTCCCGGCATACGTAGCGGAACCGGGTGCACACCACGAGTACAAGCTCCACAACGCCCGACTCAACCAGGGCGCCGAGCTGCTCCCAGACACGGTCCAGCGCCCATTGGCAGCTCCTGCTGCAGGGGAGGTTAACGAACACGTAGACCCTCCCAGCAGCCCCAGACCCCGCGGCAGAGCCCCTAACCCAGCCGTCGCCAGGCTGGTAGGCGTAGACACCCTCCTCGAGCACCTCCGGGCAGCGCGGCCTCGCCAAGCCGGCGGCAGCCTCCCAGCTCTCCCTACGCGCTGGAGAAGCCCCAGGGCGGGCGCCGTGGAATACTTGCGTACCAGCGACTTAAACCTGGGCCCGTCAGTTAACGGCCCACATTTTCCCATAGAGGGCGGCCGGCGACAGGGAGACTCGGGAGGCACCGTTTCCCGGGAGGCAGCCGCGGCGTCAGGGTCGCTCCACCACTCCTCACAGCAGGGGAGGCAGCCTCGGCACGTCCCTACCACCTCACCCGCCGCGGCCACGCCCCGGAGACGGGGAGGGGTTGCTGGCGGATAAACCCCAGCCCTCCCGCCGCCAGGTGCGGGGGTGCCCCTGCGGCTGTGGAGGCTGAGCGGCAGCTCCGGGAGCTGCTCGGCCTGAGCGGCTACGAGGCCCGCGCCTACCTGGCGCTGCTACGCGGCGCCAGGCGGGCGCGAGAGGTGGCGAGGGAGGCGGGCATCCCGCCGCAGAGGGTGTACGATGTGCTTGGCAGACTGGAGCAGCGGGGCCTCGCGGTCCGGGAAGGCGACGAGTGGGCCCCGGTGCCCCCGGGGGACGCGCTGCGGAGGCACGCGGAGAGGCTGCTGCTCGAGGCTAGGGCCCGGGCGCGGCTGATAGAGGAGCTTGCGGAGCGCCTCT
>JAADFC010000044.1 GCA_013153105.1 Thermoproteota archaeon | reverse complement strand
CCGCGCCAGGCGCGGCGGCCACGAGGCCGAGAAGGCTCCCGCTCCCCCGGTCGTAGACTATCTTCACGAACCCGTCCCCGCCACCCTCAATATACGCCCTAGCCACACCCCCCAGCCTCACCCTCACCTCCCCAGCCTCATAGCCGTCCCCCGCAGCCTCCACAGCGCTCGTATACCCCACCTGCGCCATCTCAACGAGCCCGTAGACCACCACGGGTATCCTCCGCGCCTGGGGCCTCTCCACCCCTCCGCCAAGCATGTTCTCCACCGCAGCCAGGCTCTCATGAACCGCCTTATGCGCCAGCATCGGCGGCCCCACAGCGTCGCCGGCAGCATAGACGCCCGGAAGCCCCGTCGAGAGCCGCGAGTCAACCCTGACGAAGCCCCTACCGTCAAGCAGCCCGCCGCGAAGCCCCTCAGCCACCGCGCCAGGAGCGGCGCTCCTCCGGCCCGTAGCAACCACAGCAACATCAGCCTCGACCACGCCGCCGCAGGACAGAGACGCCCTCACCCGCTCCCCCCGCAGCCTCTCAAGCACCTCAACCCCACAGCCCGTACGGACCTCGACACCGAGCCGCCGCAGCAGCCGGGCAGCATACCTGCCCAGCTCCACGCTCACACCCGGAAGCAGCCGAGGCAAAGCCTCAACCAGGACAGTCTCAACCCCCAGCGCCGCCAGCGCCTGCGCATACTCAACCCCCACAGGGCCACCGCCGACGATCAAAACACGCCCAACACGACGCCTCAAACCGAGAAAGCCACGGTTATCCAGCACCAGCACCCCGTCAGGCTCAAGCCCCCGAGGCGCCCAAGGCTCAGAGCCGGGAGCAAGCAGCACCAGCCGCGAAGACAGAACCTCAACCCCACCACCAGCCAGCTCAACCTCCACACGACCACGCCCAACCAGCCGCCCACGCCCCCAAACCACGTCAACACCACGACCCCGAAGCAGCAGCCCCACACCCCGACTCAGCTCACCCGCAACAGCAGCAGCCTCCTCAAGCACCCTCCCAAGCGGAAGCGAAGCCGAGCCCCCCAGCCGCCGAGCCTCATACACCACATACGCAGCATGGAGAAGCACCTTACTAGGCACACAACCGTACAAGGTACACTCGCCACCAAGCCCCCGAGCCTCCACCACCGCAACCCGGAGACCCCGCAGCACAGCAGCAAGAGCACCAGGATATCCGCCAGGACCACCCCCAACAACCACAAGATCATAATCGAGACCCGAGCCACCAGCCAAGACCACAGGCACCCCCACGGGCAAACCTCCCTCTATACGCGAAACCTACATCCAGAAGCTGATAAATGATACTTAGCACTTAAGCAGGCCAATCCCTCTTGCTACAATAATCGAACGCAACCCAAGTCATCGAGACAACTCCGGTACTCATCGATGAGTTTAATGAGCTCGGTTAGCGCCTCTGCAACCGCCTTAGGCAGCGGCGTACCCGCCAGCCTTCTAGCAACATAGCCGGGGTCCCTCTTCACCCTCCCCCAGTCCCGCGGGTTGTCCGACAATACCCCCAGGGCGGAGAGCACCTCCTCGCTCCTGGGCCTCCAGACTACCGCGTAAACCTCCAGGGTGCAGCTCTCGCCACGCCTAGGGTCCCTAGCATCTAGCATAGACGCGCACACCAGCACCGAGGCCCCACGCTGCGAGTACACCTGCCGCTTCTCGCCGCTGCAGAGCCTCTCCGTATAGCTCTGCGAGGCCGCACCCTCCTCATAGTCTATGAATAACACCACCTTCGCCTCCTCAGCTCTCCGGCGGCACAGGTTTCTCAAAGTCTCGATTATCACGCGCGAGTGTCCGCCACGTGCTGGCCGGTGCACTATTGCAATGTCTGCACCGAGCTTCTTTTCCTTGAGTCTCTTCTTCAGTTCCTCATTGTTCTTCAGCTCCTCGCTGACCAGCCTCGCCAATGCTAGCTCCGCGTTACACTCGGCTACAGCCAGCAGTCTACCAGCCTGATGCTTCACCTACACCACCCAGTTCTCTTAGCACCTCTTCAGGCTTCATTAGAAGGAGGTCGTCAGGCAGCATCAGCTTCTCGGCGAGCGTATCGACGCTGACCTCCCTGAGCCTCATGTAGCCGTCGCGGCCGCTGTACGCATAGTAGACCCCCAACTCATCCTTCCCCACCACGTCGAGAAGCTTCGATGCGAGCACACCATTATGAGTCGTGAGCGCAACATAAACTCCTGCATCGAGTGCCTCGCGTATGCTCTTGGCGAGTAGCTCAAAGCTGTAGGGGAAGGTTCTCGCCTCGGGCTCCTCGAGCAGCACCAGGACCCTACCCTGCAGGCTGTATAGCTTAGCGTAGCGCGCGGCTGTGTAGAGGGCAAGCGTATAGTAGAGCACGCGTATAATAGTGTCAGACACGAGTCTCGGCGGTATCTCGACCTCCCTCGAGAAGAAGATTACCTCGCGGAAATCCCTTGTACGCGCCTTCAGCTCTATGAGGCCTCCGGTGACCTCGTTTATCCACTCCTGCAGCCGCCGCAGCGGCAGCGGCGAGATAGAGGCTATGTAGGCAAGGTTGCCCCCAGTCTCAGACAGCAATATGTCTGGCTGCATGCACGAGTCATGTACGCAGCGGAGCACGTCTTCCAACCTGGCCTCGATAGCGTAACGCTCATAGCCGTATAGCCTGGCTTCAATTACACCCTGCTCAAGCAACAGGTTGTAGTCCGAGTTCTGCTTTCCCGCGTCCCCGAGGCTTTTCAAGAGCTTCCGCCTTGACTCCTCCAGGATCTCCTTACAATAATGAGAAAGCTCCGCATAGCCTACCACTGCTATGGGAGCTATGGTCTCAGCGCTTAGGGATACGTCGAAACGAGTCAGTGTATACTTTACGTGAAGCTTGCCTTTCTCAACTACCAGACTCGCTTCTATATGCGCGGACCCTTCGGCCTCCAGGGCGAGCTTGGGCTGGTTTTGGGGGTCCATCCAGGGAAAGACCTCTAGGGGGTTGTCTATCCGTAGAGCCTCCCGGAGAGACGGCTCGGAATTGCAGAAGCTGTTGATATCTCGATACAGCATATCTAGGCGCAGAAGCTTTCCAAGGAAACCCAGCAGCTCTATTGCCTCGAGAAGGTTGCTCTTGCCCGAGACTGGCGGCCCTAGTATTATAGTGAGCGGCTTCAGTTCCATAGAGAGCTTGCCTATGTTCTTGAAGTTTTCAACTTGGAGCCTCAACCCTGGCGGGCCCCGGTCTACGAGTCCTTGGGGCTCTGGCGTATATGCTCCCCCGCCCGGGAGACCGCCGTTCCCCGTATATAAACCGGCGTTTAAGATGCGGCGTCTTGAGGACAGAGGAGGGCAGGGCGCGGCCTTGGACAGCGAGGATGGAGAGCCGAGAGAAATAGAAGAGTTGTATCTTGAGGCTAGGTTTGCGTGTACCGCACTGTGGGCCAGGCTTCGCGCCAGGGAGCCGGGGAGGGCTGCTGCCCTGAAGCGTGGGCTTGACGCGCTTTGTGGGGAGCTTCGGGGGTTGCTGGAGGCCTCGGGGCAGGATAGGGTGTCTAGGGGGTTTCCGCGGGGGCTGCTAGAGGAGCCGGTTGGGGTGCTTGTGGAGAGGTGTAGGGCTGCGGCGGGGGCGCTGCGGGGGAAAGGGAGTCGGGCGGCTGCGTTGATACTGGGGGTTCTCGGCGGCTAGCTCTGGCTGTGGTGTAGCTGCCGTTTCTTGGCCTCCTCGGCTTTTGCTTCCAGCTTCTCTCTGGGGAGGGGGTACCGTGTCTTCTCTGGTAGTATGCCCTCGGGCCTCACCATGAGCACTAGTATGAGGACTGCGCCTAGGACTAGGTAGTCGAGCCACTGGGGCTGGAAGGGTAGGTAGGGTGCTATGGTGTCCTTGTACTGTGTTATGGCCATCCTGAGTGTGGCGAGTATGAAGGCGCCTGCTACTACGCCTAGGTTGTTGCCCATGCCGCCGAGTATCATCATGGCCCATGGCCAGAAGGTCCAGCTTACCCTGTTGTATGTCTGGGCTATCCAGCTTAGGGTGCTCATTATGAAGAGCGCGCCCGCCACCGCGGCTATGGCGGAGCCTAGCATGAGCGTCTTCAGCTTCACCCGGGCCACGTCCCTGCCCAGGGCCTCTGCGGCTGTCTCGTTCTCCCTAACGCCCCGCAGCAGCCTCACCATTGGGGTCCTGGATAGGGCCTCCATGTAGGCCAGCACCAGCGCGGCGGCGGAGGCGGCTAGTATGAGGGAGGCCAGCGTGTGCGGCGCCGTCCCTATCCTCGCCGCCAGCCCCGCGACGGCGGCGTCGAGCCAGGCTGCGACGTTGGGCACTGAGAGGCCCTGGGTGCCGCCGAGGAAGCCGAGGTTCCTGGAGATTATGAAGAGGGCCTCGCCGGCGGCGAGCAGGGTTATCGCCAGGTAGTCCTCCCGCAGCCTCGCCGCGGGGAACGCTGCGAGGAGGCCCACCAGCGCGCCCAGCGCCGCGGCTGCGAGCAGCGTGAAGGCGAACATTGCCACCGCTGTGCCCGTGTGCTCAGCGTAGTACTTTGAGAGGAAGTCTGTTATCAGGGGGTTGGCGTTGCTCGCGTAGCTGGGCATCGTCTCGGCGCCGAGCAGCTCCAGCAGCTGCTCCCTAGCCTCCCCCGGGAGTATCGCGAGGCCCAGGTAGCCGGGCAGCGTGGCCGCCACGATGGCGCCTATTATCACCGCTAGGTGCCTGCCGAAGTTGGGTATGCCCGTGAGCCCCGCCTCGAGGTTCAGGCTGAGGGCTACAACCACGTATATGGCGAACCAGAACCACGTCTCCGGCGCCTTGAACAGCTCCGGGATCGGGAGCTCCATGCCGCCTCTCACCTCCCCGCCTCACACGCTCCAGACCCACGTGGAGGGGATGGGGGTCACCTCCCCCTTCTCATGCGGGAAAACAGGGCCTGCAGACGTGTGGCCAGCTTCTTCTCCTCCGCCAGCCCGGCGAGGCCGCGGGGCGCGAGCAGCAGCGTCACTATTATCAGCAGTAGGGGCACCGCCTTCCGGTACACGTAGAGGTTGATGCCCAGCAGGGCGCCTATGTAGCGGGTGCCGAGGGTCTCGCTGAGGCCCACCAGGTAGCCTCCCGCCACCGCGCCGGCGAGGCTCTCGAGGCCTCCGACGATGCTCGCCGCAAACACTACGACAACCTCGAGGCTGCCGGTGGCTGGGTTCATCCTCTCGGTTATGCCCATCAGGGCGCCTGCGAGCCCCGCCAGGCCGCCGGCGATGAACCAGGAGGCCATGTTGACAAGGTCGACGTTGACCCCGAGCACCCCGGCGAGGTTGGGGTTCTCTATCGCAGCCCTCATCGCCACGCCGAACCTCGTCCTTGTAAGCAGCAGGTAGAGCGCCACGAGGCTCGCCACGACCACGCCGGTGGAGAGCCAGAGGCTCAGCGGCGCCCCCGCGACCTGGTCGGCGAAGTAGCTGCGGAGGTTCCAGTCGCGGGAGCTTATGTAGGCCACCCTAAGGCCCTGCGCTCGCACCTGCTTTATCAGCTCCCCGACTATGTCAGCGTAGATGTTCAGCATGCCTATCATGAACAGGTCCACGCCCAGCGTCGCTATCATGAGGCCGAGCAGCGTGGCCCCCCGCCGCTTGAGCGGCCGGAGCGCCAGCAGGTACTCCAGCAGCCCCACCACGGCGCCCCCGAGGAAGGCTGCGAGCAGCCCGGCCGCGACGGGGGCCGCCAGCTGGCCCTGGTACAGCTGCTCGCCCATGTAGACGCCGGCGACGGTGAAGAAGAGGTACGCGCCCACCACGGCTATGCTCCCGTGCGCGAAGTTAGGCACCTTGGTGGTTAGGTAGGTCAGTGTCAACCCTATCGCGAGCATTACGACGGTGTTAGCGTAGATGATGCTGTTGAATATGAACACCTTTGACAGCTGGACCACGCCCATCCACCCCCGTCGAGCGGCTCCGCCCTCTAGGCGGCCTCCTCCGCTACGAGGCCGAGGTACATCCTGCCCAGGTCCGGGTGCTCGAGCAGCTCCCTCGCGCCTCCCTCGAAGGCGACGCGGCCGCCGACCAGCAGCACGCCACGGTCACCGATCTCCAGCGCCTTCTTGGCGTTCTGCTCCACGAGCAGTATGGTCTTGCCGAACTCGTCCCTGAGCCTCACTATGATGTCGAGTATCTCGAGCGCAGCCTTCGGCGCCAGCGCCGCTGTGGGCTCGTCGAACATCATCAGCTCCGGGCTTCTTATCAACGCTATGGCCACCGCGAGCATCTGCCGCTCGCCGCCGCTGAGGGTCCCCGCCTTCTGGTCAAGGCGCTCGCGGAGTATGGGGAAGAGCTGGAACACCTCCTCCAGCCGGTCCCTCACCTGCTCCTCCGGCATCCCGTACCCTGCCATCTTCAGGTTCTCCCTCACCGTCAGCTTGGCGAACACGTTGTCCGTCTGGGGCACATAGGCTATCCCGAGCTTGGCCACTTTGTGGGGCGGCAGCCCGGCTATGTTGCGCCCCTTGAAGAGTATCTCGCCGCTGTACACGTTGGCTATCCCGAATATCGCCTTTAGCGTGGTGCTCTTCCCGCTCCCGTTCGGGCCTACAACCACCGTTATCTGCCTGTCCGGCACCCGGAAGGTGACGTCGAAGAGTATCTGGAGCTTCCCGTAGCCCGCGTTCACCTTTCTAAGCTCCAGCTCGGCCACGGCCAGGGTCACCCCCCTAGGTAGCTCTCTATCACCGCGGGGTTGGAGACCACCTCCTCCGGCTTACCCTCAGCTATCACGCGGCCCCTGGCCATCGCGTAGACGTAGTCGACGTACCTCATTGCTATGTCGAGCCTATGCTCTATTATGAAGAAGGTTATCCCCTTCTCGTCGCGGAGCCTGGTTATGAACCGGAGTATCTCGTGCGCCAGCGTCGGGTTGACGCCGGCTATAGGCTCGTCCATGAGGAGCAGCTTGGCGCCGCTCATGAGGGTCCTCGCTATCTCCAGCAGCTTCATCTGGCCGCCGCTGAGCATCCCCGCCGGGTGGTCCCAGAGGTGTGCCAGGTTGACTAGGCGGAGCACCTCGAAGGCCTGGTCTACAAGCTCCTCCTCCACCGGCAGCCAGCGGGGCCTGGTGAACGGCGCTGTGAACCTCTCGCCGGGGTGGTTCCTGGCTGCGAGGAGCACGTTCTCGAGGACTGTGAGCTTGTAGAAGGGCTGGGGCACCTGGAAGGTCCTCGCGAGCCCCATGTGGTAGAGCTCGTGGGGCGGCCTGCCGGTTACGTCTACGCCCTCGAATATGACGCGGCCGCTGTCGGGCTTGTAGAAGCCGCTGATAACGTTTAGCAGCGTGCTCTTCCCGCTCCCGTTGGGGCCGATGAGCAGGGTTATGCTGGCCCTGCGTATCTTAATGCTCACATTGTCTACTGCGACGAGGCCGCCGAACGTCTTGCGTATGTTCTCCGTTACAAGTATGTAGTCCCCCGCCGCCGTCTCCGCGGGCATGGGCTTCCAGCCCGGTGGTGGCGGCGGCCCACCGGGCTGGGCGGTATTAGGTTCTCCCCACGCCAGCCACAGCGTGCAACCGGAGTCGTTCCGACTGGTTCAACTAAGCGGAACGCCAAAACTTATAGACGTGTTCTCCTCGTGGGCGCCGAGCCGAGGCCGAAGGTAAACGGCTGCTCATGGAGGGGTGAGCTTCATGGCGCAGAGGACCGCGCTCATAGCGGGCATCGCAGTCATCGCAGTCGTAGTCCTCGCCGCCGCGTTCCTCGCCACCCGCGGCGGGCAGCCCGCCACGACCCCGGTGAGCCCGACCGGCACCCAGCCCGCCGCGACAACGCCGCAGCAGGCCACGACGCCGCAGGAGACAGCGCCGCAGCAGACGCAGACCATGCAGCAGCCCGCCGCCGGAGGGCTGCAGGGCACCATCGAGATAGGCGCGCTGCTTCCCCTGACCGGCGACCTGGCCAGCTATGGTGAGAACAGCAAGGCGGCCCTGGAGCTGGCGCAGGAGGACATCAACAAGTTCCTCGAGAAGGCTGGGGCGCCGTTCAGGATAAAGATAGTGATCGAGGACACTGAGACCAAGCCCGATGTGGCGCTGCAGAAGCTGCAGGCGCTCGCCCAGAAGGGTATCAAGATATTCATAGGCCCGATGACCAGCGCTGAGGTGAAGCAGCTGAAGGGCTACGCTGACCAGAACAAGCTCCTGATAATAAGCCAGAGCAGCACCGCGCCCAGCCTCGCGATACCCGACGACTACATCTTCAGGTTCTGTCCGACTGACAGGATACAGGGGCCGGTGATAGCTAAGATAGCTAGGGACTTCGGCAAGCAGGCTATAGTCATCATGTGGCGTGGCGACGCGTGGGGCGACGGTCTCCACGACGCGGTGAAGGAGGCGGCTCAGAAGCTGGGCATCGAGGTTGTGGACGGGCCGCGCTACGCGCCTGACGCCAAGGAGTTCGCCGGCGAGGTCGACAAGCTGGCCAACATAGTGCAGGAGCTTGTGAACAAGTATGGCGCTGACAAGGTGGCCGTGGTCTACATAGGCTTCAACGAGGTCGTGCAGGTGATGAGCACCGCCGCCCAGTATGATGTGCTCGGCCAGGTGATGTGGTTCGGCAGCGACGGTACCGCGCTGCTGGCGGAGCTGCTGGAGGACCCGGCTGCCGCCGAGTTCGCTGCCAAGGTGAAGTTCCTCAACCCGATATTCGCCGCGACTAAGAGCCAGAAGATGGAGGATATAGTGAAGAGGCTGCAGGAGAGGCTGGGCAGGGAGCCTGACACCTACGCGCTCGCCGCCTACGACGCGGCGTGGGTGGTGACCCTCAGCCTGCTCGCCACTCAGAAGTATGATGCGACCGCTGTGAAGAACATACTGGCCGACGTGGCGTACAACTACTTCGGCGCCACCGGCTGGATAGTGCTGGACAAGGCTGGCGACAGGGCGTTCGCCGACTACAACCTCTACGTTGTGGTGAAGGAGGACGGCCAGTACAAGTGGAAGCTGGCGGGCACCTACCACTACGCGAGCGACAGCTTCACCTGGTACATCAACATCCAGTAGCGCGAGGCGCCTGGCGGGCTTCCTTCCTCCCCGGGTTTTTATCGTGGCTCCTCCCGTGCTGGGTGGGGGTAGCTTCCTAAACCCTCGCCCCGCCCGTGTATGGGCTGCTCGCATCCTGGGAGCCGGGTGTTGCGGTGGGCCAGGCTTCTCGGGGCTGTGCTGCTCGCCGCCCCGCTGGCGCTGCTGGCCTATGCTCTCCAGGCGGGGCTGGCTCCTGCGCTGGGGTTCCTCGCTGACCCCCTGAGGGGGCTCTGGTTCTACGCTGCCTCGTGGGAGAGGCCGTCGGGGGAGCTTGTCCTGGAGGGGCTCTCGGGGCCGGTTATGGTGGTCTACGACGCGTGGGGTGTGCCCCACATCTACGCGGGGAGCGAGCGGGACCTCTTCGCTGCCTTCGGGTTTGTGCAGGCTTGCGACAGGCTGTGGCAGATGGATGTGCTGCGCCGGGTTACGGAGGGTAGGCTGGCGGAGCTTGTTGGGGAGGCTGGTGTCGAGAGCGATGTGTTGATGCGCCGTCTCGGCATGCCTGGGGTGGTGGAGGAGTCTTACAGGCTTATCGTGCGGCTCGCCGAGGAGGGTGACGGGGCTGCGG
>JAADFC010000081.1 GCA_013153105.1 Thermoproteota archaeon | reverse complement strand
CACACAGGCAACCGCTACACCCCACCGCGACCCATCACCGGCTCCAGCGCAGCCCAGAGCCGCCGCCGAGGAGGCCCCTAATATAAAGCCTCAAGGCAGCCCCGAGACACGGCCGCGAGGGGGATGAGCTAGCTGACCTGCACCGAGCCCCCCGAGGCACATCCCTCGCGGGGGCGGTGGGGAGGCACGAGCAGCAGCGACCCCGCCACCCTGCGCCGGCGAGACTGGAGAAGCGGGAGGGAGTGTGCGAGGGGCCTGACGCCTAGGGGTGGAGCCTCCGCGCGCTCACGGTCCCCCGGGACCCGGGGGCCTCGCGCGGGCCTGCTCCCGGGGAGAAGCAGGGCCTGGGTGTTCTAGCCGGTTAAAAGGGGTGGCCCGGCTAGAGTAGGCCCAGCCTCGCAGCCACGTCGGCCGCGCTGTGCTCCGGGGAGAGCTTGACGTAGGCCTTCTTCTCGCCCCTCGGAGTTATCAGCGTGTTAACCTTGACTACCTTTACTCCGAACGCCTTCTCCACGGCCCTCTTTATGTCGGGCTTCGTGGCCGACCTCGCCACTATGAAGGTCAGGGTGTTAGCCTCCTCTATTAGGCGGAGCGCCTTCTCGCTCTGCACAGGCCTTATGATTATCTTCCAGGGGTCGAACACCTGGCTCAAGCCGCGGCACCCCCATTCTAGGGCTGCATGAGTAGACCGTCGAACCTCGCGGCGATCCTGTCGAGCGCGGAGCGCGTCACCACGGTGAGCCTGCCGGGCACGCCGCCGGGCGCGAGCTGGAGCACGTTCACCAGCTCCGGTTCCGCCACGTCGACCCCGGGCAGCCCTGCCACGGCGCGGGCCAGGGGGGAGCGGTGGTTGGCCACTATGAACAGCACGCTCTTCGGCGTCACGTAGCGGCGGCCGCGGCGCTTGCCCTTGCCGGCGCGTATCCTCGTCTTCTCCCTGGCGCGCTCTATGTCGCTCCACACGCCCAGCTTCTCGAGCAGCGCCTTGGCCTCCTTAACCCTCGATATACTCTCCTCGACCTCGTCTGCTATGACTATAGGTAGGCTCTCCGCGGTGAACACGTGGCCGCGGGCGCGGACGAAGTCGGGCCTAGCGGTGGCGGCCAGCGCGCTGGCCGTAGCTAGCTTCTTCTCCTTCTTGTTGATCTCCTCGTGGATCCTCTTCTCGGGCCTGGGCGGGTGCGCCAGGTGGCCGCCCACGGCCGAGTTTATGAATGCCGCCCTGCCGAGGCCGGGTATCCTTGGCACCCTCGCTATGCCGAGGCCGACGCCGAAGCTTCTCGCGGTAGTCCTCTTGCCCGCCATCGGGTCGCGGCCCTTGGGCTGGAGGCGGGCTGTGAACTCCGAGAGGTATGCGCGGCGTATGAGGTCCTTCCTCACCGGGAGCCCGTAGACCCTGGGCAGCTGCACCTCGCCTGCAACGGAGCCGTCGAGACTGTAGACCGGAGCCTTCGGCGGCTCCTCGGCGAGGAGGAATATCATGGAGCCCAGCTTGGCCATGGCCCTACACCTCCGTCTGCGGGGGCTAGTTGCCCTGCTTGCTCGCGAGGCTGAGGTAGGTTATCTTGGGCGGCGCCTCGGGGGTCCACTGCGGCCTCACGGGGTGCCGCAGCACTATCGGCCTCTTGGGTGTGCCGGGCACGCTGCCGGCTAGGAGTATGTAGGTGCTGCGGACTATGCCGTAGTGGAGGAAGCCGCCGGCGGGGGTTACCTCGTAGCCGTTCTCGCCTATGCGGAGTATCCTCTTGTTGTACTCGGTGCGGCGGTGGAAGCCGGTCTGGCCGGGCTGGGGGACCTCGCTCCAGGAGAACGTGGTCGCGGGGCCGCGGGTGCCGGGGCCGCTGCGGCTGCCCTTGCGGTGCTTGTGCCACCTGGGCAGCTCCTTAACGCCGTACCTCTTTATCACGCCCTGGAACCCCTTGCCTCGGGTGACGGCTATCACGTCGACGAACTGGCCCTCCTTGAAGACGTTGTCTACCTTGATGGCGCCGCCCAGGAGCTTGAGGGCGTAGTCGAGCCTAGCCTCTATCCCGCTGCCGCCGCCTATCTTTATCTCGAGCACGTCAGGCTTCTTCTTGCTGAGCCCGCCGACCAGCCTCGGCTGAGTCATCGCTATTATCCTCACGTCATAGACGCTGTCCACCATACTGCGCAGCCTCTCTGCCGCCTTGTCGGGGTCGGCGACACGGAGCCTCGGTACCACCCGGTCCACGTCAAGGTTGTACTGCTGCTTAAGCTGCTCGGGCTGCGCCCAGGCCTCGCCGAGGGTGTAGAGGCCTATGTTCGGATCGTAGCCGTAGACGCGGAC
This sequence comes from Thermoproteota archaeon, assembly GCA_013153105.1. Taxonomy (GTDB): domain Archaea; phylum Thermoproteota; class Thermoprotei_A; order Sulfolobales; family Pyrodictiaceae; genus QNYQ01. Next base: position 30,878 of record JAADFC010000081.1, on the reverse strand, counting down.
GGCGGCGACCACCATCGGCGGCGCCTCGAGCACTGTGACCGGGACGAATATCTCGCGCCCGTGGGTGAGCGAGCCGGGCTCATCGTCTATAATATAGGCGTGTGTCATACCGGCCTTGTAGGCTAGGAACGCCAGCGGCAGCGGCTCCTGGGACTCCACCTCGGGCCAGGACTTCACCCTGGGTACCAGCCTCGAAGCCCTCTTCCTCGGCCTCACCGCGAGGCTGCCACGTCGCGGCGCATGCTTCTTACGTGCGCCCAAGACCCACCACCATCCCTGCGCTGGTAGGCGGCGTGGACCAATACCCCACGCAGCCGCGGCCACCCGCCGGGGCCTTTTATGGTTCTAGCCCAGCAGCGGGTTCAGCTGCGCCAGCGTCGCCGCGAGAGCCTCCTCAACCCGCACGGTGAGCGTCCCCTGGCCGGGCACGGTGTTGTATACCCAGTCGACAGCGTCCTCCAGGCGGAACCCCTCGCGGGAGGCTATCTCCGCCAGGCCGCTGCTCGGCGAGCCGAACGCGACGAGCAGCCCTCCCCGGCGGCGGGCCGCCTCGGCGACAGAGGCGAGCTCCCGCTGGCCTGCCACCCTCCCAAGCCTGCTCGTCGCCAGCACCGGGACGCCGAGGCCGAGAGCGCCGCGCAGGCTGCGGCGGAGGAGAACCCGGTACCCCATGTACACCTCTCCGGGCCTGGCGGGGCGGAGGCGTAGAGGCTCTAGGCTCTCCACGCAGACCACCACTCTCCTCCCGGGCCCCGGAGGCCTCGGCGCCCTCGAGACCCCGGGAACGCGGACGGGCTCCCCGAGCCCGGCATCAACCACGTCGCCGCCGAGCAGGAGGGCCTCACGGCACTCGCCCGCCTTCACCCCGCCCACGCCGTGGGTCGGGAGCTGGAGGGGCGGCAGCACGCCCGCATACCGCAGCTCCGGCAGCATCGGGAACACCGCGCGCCGGAGATAGGGGGCGACAACCATGTACTCCAGAAGCCTCCTGGCCCTCTCAGCCTCCGACGCCGCGGCGGGCTCGTCGACGTAGACTACAAGGTCGGAGACGCGGAAGACCGCCAGCAGCCTGCCCAGAACCCCCCACTTGTAGGCCCGGAGCAGTGGGGACCGCTCAGCGAGGCCGTAGGAGGCGGCGACGGCGACCAGGAGACGCAGCCCCCTGGGCGGGACCCGGAAAACCCTCGAGGGCATGGGGGCCGCCCTCAGCCAGGCGGCGCTAGCGGCGTCCCTTGCCGCGGCGCTCCCTCTTCTGCTTAGACTCCTCCCTCGTCATGAACAGGCTCGTCCGCTGCCTACCACCCATACCAGCCACACCCCGCCACGGGGCAAACGCGCTGGAGGCCTGCGGGAAATATCTGGCACCCCACGGGGCTGCAGGCCTCCCCGCGGGGCCGCTGACGAGTTTGCCGAGTGCCGAGCCGCCCGGGGCGATGGCGTAGACCTCTTCTCCCGAGGCCCCACCGCACCCGCCGACGAAGAACCGGGGAGGCGGCTCGGACGGGTTCACCTCTTCATCCCGGCGGTGGTCTGCGTTTGCACCCCTCCTCACAGCCCCGAGGCCGAGCCTTTGGATGCTGCCCGCAGCCTGTAGGCGGCGAGGCCGGCCTTATTGTTGGGGCCGCGGCCAGACCCCCAGGGGCCGCATGGAGCCTATGCAGGGGAGGGCCGTCTTGGGCAGGGTGCCGCGGTTCGAGTGCCTGTTCTGCGAGCTGTGCTGCTACTTCGAGGACCCCGTCGAGATGCCCACTGTGTTCCCTAAGGAGAAGCGGCTGCTGGAGGAGCTTGCGGAGGAGAGGGGGGTGAGCCTGGAGTTCGAGCCCCTGCTAGTATTCCGGGACGGCGAGGGAAGGTGTGCTGTCGCGCTCTACCGCTGGGTCATAAGGGGGTTCTGCCCCTTCTTCGACAGGGGGACGCGGAGGTGCACCATCCACGGGAGCAAGCCGCTAGCATGCAGGATGTACCCTCTGCTCTTGGAGGTTAACACTGGTAGGCTAATGGTTTCCGGGAAGTGCGAGTGGGTCCGTAGGATGGGTAGGCGGCTTATAGAGAGGCTGAACGCGCAGCCGCAGCTTATACCGAGGGTGTTCCCCGCCGAGTTCGATGCGGCGCGCGCCGCCTTCCTCGAGGCGGCCTCGGCGCTGGAGTACGCGGAGAAGCACGGGCTCAAGAGGGTTGACAGCGTGGAGGGCTGCAGCGAGGTTTATGACTTCGACGACTACGTTACAAGGTTCGGGTGACAGCATGACGGCCCTGCGGAGGCTCATCAGGCTGTTCTTCAACACCTACTACGAGGAGGACGCGAAGAGGGTTATAGAGGCTCTCGAAAGGGAGGCCGCGCCCAGCAAGGTTAGGGTAACACGCTCGAGGGTCGTGCCCGAGCTGTACTACGTCGAGATACCGCTCGCGGGCGTCGAGTCGAGGGAGGAGGCGGCCCGGCTTGCGGAGAAGCTAGCCGCCACAGCCAGAGCCGTGTCCGACACCGTGTTCGGGGTCAAGGCGTATGTCGTGGGATGGGAGGACTCAGCCGGTTGATCCCTCTCCATCGCCCCTGCCGCGGGGCTCGGCCTATCGGGCTCACATCACCGCGGCCTCCGGCGGTGGACTGGGGGCTGCTGCTAGGCTACCTCGAAGGCTGCGCCGCAGCGTTCGAGGCGCGGCTTGGCGGTTCTCTTCAACAGCGTTTTGAGGAGCTCGTACACCTTGGCTGCAGCCTCTAGCTCGTAGCGCCTCCCGTCCCGCGTGACTATTACAAGTCTAGGGTTCACAGCCTCCTCGACGGTCTCCAGCCTGCCGGCTCGCCGGAGGCGGCGGCGTATGAGCCTCGGCCGGTGGAGGGTGATGCTCCGTATCTCACAGTAGTCAAGCCGTATATCGTAGCCGCTGTCTCTGCGCCTGTTCTTCCTCTTGTTGATGCTGTAGAGGAGGAGGTCTGCGCTCCTCTGCAGGCCGCGGCGGGGGCGGTGATGGCTCCAGTACTCGCCTAGGTAGCGGAGCCTGATGCCCTCCTCCTCTACTATGAGGTCGTAGTGTACCACGTCGGGGCCCCTGCGCATCCTAACGCTGTATATGACGTTGTCGCTCATCACTCGCCGCCTCCCTGCGGTACCCTGTAGCTGCATGGAGGCTGGGGGTTTATCCGCGGCGGAGCGTGTGCGGGGGTTCTCGGAGGCTCTAGGGTGCCAGCCCTAGAGTAGAGCGTCCATGCGGGGCCTCTGGAGGGCGCCGCGGGTTGCTCTTCAGCTTCCTTGAGGCGGCTTCTGGGCTCGAGGTTGGATTGGGGTGGCTTTGATGGAGGCCGGCGGCTTCGCGGGGCTCCCCTTGACCCAGGACGAGAGGGGTGGCGAGGAGGCGGCGGGTAGTATAGAGGAGCGGGTGAGGGACGTTTATGGCTTCGTATTGGAGTCTGCTAGTGAGCCGGTGCGCTCCCCTGAGGCTATCGTTGAGAGGCTGAAGCGTGACTATAGGCTGGTTGTCGACTTGGGTACTGTGAGGCTTGTGGTTGCAGCGTTCCTTGCGGGGAGGCCGGTGCTGTTCGAGGGTCCGCCGGGTACGGGTAAGACGGAGCTGGGGGAGGCTATCCTCACCCTCTGGGCTGGGAAGCCGGCTTTCGTTATACCTTGCAGCGAGAACTATAACGAGTATAGGGTTATCGGCGACTTCCACCCGCTGATGGCTCTCCGGTACGGGTTTAACGAGAGGAGCTTCGTGCCGCGGCCTCTGCTGGCTGCGATGGTTCTAGGCGCGGGCGTGCTTGTCGACGAGATTAGGAGGAGCAGCGAGGAGTTTCAGAACCTGCTGCTCGACATTATTGATAAGCGGCGGGTCGTCATACCTGAGCTTAGGAGTGTTGTTAGGGCCTCGGACCCTGGCTTCCAGATAATCTTCACGAGCAACCCCGAGGATTACGGCCAGGGTGAGTTGAGCGACGCTTTCATGAGGCGGGTTGTGAGGGTTCCCTTCGACTATCCTCCGCCGGAGAGGGAGGTTGAGATAATACTGCTCCGCTACGATGCGGGTCCACGGCTGGATGCCGCGCTGGCTGCTAGGATGGTTGAGGCTGCCAGGCTGCTGCGCGAGAGGGCCGTGTACAAGCCGGGTCCCGCTGATACCGTGTTGTGGGCGCGTATTGCGGGGAGGCTGGCTGCCCTGAAGGGTAGGGACCGCGTTGAGGCCGGGGATGTCGTCGAGGCAGCCTCTATAGTCTTGTACAAGCGTGTTGGCGAGGAGGAGGTCGTTGACGAGGCGCTCCGCAGGGTCTTCGGGCCGGGAGTGTAGGAGCCTGAGGGTGCAGCATGCAGAGGAGCTGGCTTCCTTCGTTGCAGCTGTCGCCGGGAGGCTGCGGGCTGCCGGGCTGCAGGTGAGCCTGGCGGAGGAGGTCGAGGCTGCAAGACTCCTCTCGATATACGCTGCTTTGAGCGGGTCAGGCGAGCTTGGGGCTGGTGAGGCCGCCAGCGTGGTTGCCTCAGTGTTCGCGAGGAGGGTGGGCGAGGAGGCGCTCGTTGCAGCTGCTGTGAGGAGGGTTCTCTGCGGGGCGCCGGAGGCGGAGGTTATGGAGCATGTGGAGGAGGGGCTGAGGAGGCTTGGCCTCTCCTTCGGGGAGCAGGTCCAGTGGCGCCGGAGGCTTCGGCCGGAGGCGATGCAGGACTACATTTCTCTACGCCTGCTCGGCTTCATCTCTAGGGGGCGCAGGGGCGAGTACGTGGTATCCAGGAGGCAGGCTGCCAGGCTAGCGCGGGAGGTCGCTGAGAGGTATGGGGGCTTCGAGCAGGCTGTGAAGGCCCGGGCTGAGGCTGAGATACGCAGAGGCGGCCGGCTCCTGGGGGAGGCTGGGGCTGCGCTGCTCCAGCTCCTGGGCCGGAGCCCTAGGCTGGACGAGGCTGTCCGGGTGTACGCGGCTGCTCGGAGGGCGGGTGACAGGAGGCAGGCTGCGAGGGCTATTGCGGAGGCTCTTGACCGGGGGGAGAGGCCTGCCAGCGGGGGGGAGGCGGCTAAGGCTTTCGAGGCCCTGTCGAGGGGGCGGCTGTTGACATTGTCTAGGGCCAGGGTTCTGCTGGAGGCTGAGCCCCGTCTCGCGCCCAGGGTGGCGCGGGAGCTGGGCCGCGAAGCCCTGATCGACATGGCTGTCTCAATGGCTGGCGAGGGCAGGGTTTCGGAGGCGGCTGAAGCGCTGGTGCGCGGCCTTGGGCTGCCGGCTGCGGACATGCCGGGTGTCGAGGAGGCTCTGCGGCGTGGCAGGCTCGGCGAGCTGCTGGAGGGGTCGGAGAGGCTTAGGGCTGAGGGGAGGCTGCGAAGCTACCTGCTGCGGTACTTCGAGACGGGCAACCGGGGCTATCTCGACATGGCGGCTGCGGAGGCTGAGCGGGCTAGGCTGAGCGGCCCCCTGGCCGAGGCGCTCGCAGAGGGCGACGAGGCGAGGCTGCTGAGGGAGGCTGTGCGCGGCCTCGAGCCCTACGAGGCGTTCCGCATACTCCACAGCGTCTACACGGGCACCGCCAACGCCGAGGTGAAGCTCCTAGCTGCCAGGCTGCTGCACATCCTTTGGCGTAGGCTTGTCAGGGGCTTCGGAGAGGCGGCCAGGAGGATGGTTAAGGTTGAAGGTAGGGCGGTGGCGTTAGATGTTAGGGACACAGTTTACCGGGTCATCCGTCTGCATCCTCAGCCCCTGGTCGGGCTTGCCAGAGGTACGAGGCGGAGGCTGGTGCTGCTTCTAGATAAGAGCGGGAGCATGGCACCCTACTCCTTCTACGCGCTAGCCGCCGCTGCCGCGCTCGCCCCCCTGGTTTCGAGGCTTGTACTCTTCGACGAGAAGCCTTCGAGCCTCCCCACGGCTATGCTGCGAAGGTCGCCCCTCCGCGCAGTCGAGACGCTCCTCGCCACAAGGTTCGCAGGCTATACAGACGTGAGCGGAGCCCTGGACTACGCCACACGCAGCCACCCGCCCTCAAAGCTCATATTGATATCAGACCTTAGGCAGACAGTGGCCACGAGTAAACCAGTAGAGACCGCACTTGCGGAGGCCACTGCCAGGGGGTGGAAGATAGCTGTGATAATGCCGGGCGACGCCGAGCCGCCCAACGTTGTAGAGGGGATTCCTGGGCTACGTCTCTACCGCGCCGACACGCCGAAGAAGCTGCAACGCATCCTGCTAGACGCCATGCTGCGGGGCTGAGCAGCTGGGCTCGGCCAGCTTAATCGATGAGGAAGATATAGTCCTTACTCGTTTCGCCGAAATACCTTCCAGGACGGACCACCCTACCCCGAAGCCTGTGGGCCTTCTTGAGGCTGGTCACCAGGGCTCGGCCTGCCACTCTACGCATTTCGGCTAGCATAGCCTCCGGCCTCTCTACGAGGTCTATAACAGTGTAGGATACGGCCATGGTGCAGGACCCGGCTCGGAGAGGTAGGTGCTCTGCATCGGCCTCAACAAGGTCTACTAGATGGGCGACCCCTCTCAGGCGGCTATCCCGCAGTTTCGATGATGCAACGCGGAGCATACCCGGGGATAGGTCCACGCCTACATAGTAGGCTGGGGCCAGCCCCTTTCCCTCCAGGTACTCGAGGAGCAGCAGGGTGCCGCAGCCTATATCGCATATGCGGTCGACGCCAGCTAGGTAGCTTATCGTTGCCCCATACTTCTCATATTGCTCCTCGCGGTAGAGCTCGTCGTAGCCTGTCGCCGTGGCGTTGTACCTTTCACGCATATACTTCTTCTTCGCTGCCTCCAAGAAGCTGTATGCCCTCCGGAAGGAGCTGAACGAGGCTAAGCAACACGGAGCAGTTGAGACACAGTAAAAGAGGGCTGTGCCCGGCCTACTTTAGCGCCACGTGGAGGCTGCTCCTCGTCGCCTTCAGGCCGGGCTCGCCGTGCTGCACCTGCTTGCATGTAGGGCTGAACTCGCCCAGGTAGTGGCCTATCATCTCCGGGACTATACGCACGGGCACGAACTCCTTCCCATTGTAGACTGCTATAGTCATTCCAACCATCTCGGGGAGTATTATCATGTCGCGCACGTGAGTCTTTACAACTACCTTCTTGCCCTCTAGGATCTTCTTTCGGGCCTTCCTTATCTTCCAGAGGAGCCTCCTCTGCGGGTCGGTGAGCCCACGGAGCAGGCTGCGGCGCTGGCGCGCCGGGAGGAGCTTGACGAACATATCCATAGGCATGGCTAGCAGCTCCTCGAGGCTATAGCCGCGGTAGCGGAACTTCTTCCACTCCTGCGGCAGCGTCTCGAGCCACTTTCTCATCTCTTCATCAAGCTTGAACTGCTGCGCCATGCACCACCACCCCCACCCACGGCGGCTCCAACAGCTGGTTTATCGCTTGCGCCTGCCCGTGGTCCTGGCTGCGATGTGGCCAACCTTCCTGCCCGGCGGCGCGTTCCTCGATACGGTGGTCGGGAAGCTGGGGCTCTGGTGGTTGCCTCCACCGTGCGGGTGGTTGACAGCGTTCATAGCCACGCCGCGTACGCGCGGCCATACGTGCGGCTTGGCGCTCCACTTGTAGAACGCGGCGCCTGCCTTGAGCAGGGGCTTCTCAAGCCTACCCGCCCCGGCTGCGATGCCTATAGTGGCCCTTGCCTCGTTGGGGATCTCCTTGGCCTTGCCGCTGGGGAGCTGTATTATGGTCTTGTTGCCGCTGCGGCCGAGTATGACCGCGTAGGCGCCAGAGGAGCGGGCCAGTTTGCCGCCGTCGCCTGGGCGTATCTCAACGTTGTATATCTGCGTGCCCTCAGGTATCTTGCCTATGGGGAGTATGTTGCCGTTAGCCGGCTTCGCGTCGGGACCGACCTCTATAACCTGACCAACGTACATGCCCTCAGCGGCGGGTATCCAGAACTCCTGCCCGTTCTCCAACACGATCCTCGCCAGGGGCACCCAGCGGCCAGGGTCGTGGCGCAGCTCCATGACACGGCCCTTGAGCGTCACGTCGGTGAGGGGCGGGTACCTGGCCGGAGCGGGGTGTAGCCAGCCCCTGCTGCGGTAGAGGGGCGATGCGTGGCCACGCCGCTGGACTATGAGCCGCTTACCCATATTACCGCCCCGTGGACTGGGGCCGGGCCGCAGCTCTGCCGTTTAAACTGTTAGCCTTAAGGCCGCCGAGCAGGGCGAAGGGGTTGAAGAGCCGTACTAGGACGGCCTCGCCGCCCCTCCAGACAAACGCTTCGCCCAAGCCAAGCCCTGCAAGGGAACGCTTCACCGGCATTCTCCGACTAAGAGCCTTGATGTAATCCTCGTCCTCCGAGGTGAAAGCGACAACGTTGGCCGCGTTGCTCCAGACAACGCCACCGAGATCGTCTGGGTATTGTGTAGACGCTATCACCGCAGTCCCCGCGCTCCGAGCCACCCGGTAGACGGAGGAGAGCAGCCCCCGCCTAACCTGCCAAGCCTCGTCGACTATGAGCATCCTCCGGAGCCTGGTTGAAGGAGACGCGCGCGCCTCCTCCGCTACACTACGGAGAACCGCTTCACCCTCCTCCGGCTCTACCACTACCAGTCGCTCAAGACAAGCCGGGGGCAGCAGCTCTAGAACGTAGCGTACAAGGTCACCCTTGGCGTCTAGGATGACCACACGGAGTCCAACTAGCACACCGAGACTAGCTACTAGAGCGAGGAGGGACGTCTTACCCCTCCCCGTAGGCCCCACGACAACACTATGCCTGGCGCCTTCCGGTCCCCTCAGCACGAGCCACGCAGCAACGCGCAGCCTAGGCTCGACGCCTATAGGGAGCCCTGCTTCACCCTCTGCTGGCGGCTGGAGCGGCTCTAAGGCGGCGACGGCTGACGCTACGGAGGCTACGGCGTCGCTTGCCGGGACGAAGTAGCCGCCGAGCCTTAACGGCCGAAAAAAGCCTACGTCACCGCCGCTCGCGCATGCAACCTCAACGCTACAGCCCAGCGACCTAAGCTCGTCTACAATACTGTGCTCACCACACGTAACAAAGTATAGGTGAGCCTTAACCGCCGTAGCTTCTCTGGCTATCCTCTTCTCGACGCTACGCAGTAGGTCTAGCTGTTCCCTCCTGGCCGCCGACTCGCGCTGCTCCAACATGACCTCCAGGCTGAGTATGTCCGACCTCAACCTCCGCAGCGCCGGGCCCAGAGGGGCCCGGGTGTAGCTCACCCCTACTCCACAGACCCCTTCGGACAGCGCGAGGTCGGCAAGTAGCCCGCGGTAGATGAGCTTCACTATACACTCGCGGTTACGCACACGTACTATACAGAGACGCCCCTCCTCGCCACCCTTCGAACTTAAGAGCCTTAAGAGCCCTTGCGGGATGAGACTACGTATCAACTTGCATCCCTCCAAGCAACCCTATACACTATAATCCCAAATAAAACATTTAAAAAGAATAAAATTAATACTATACTGCTATCATAGTTCGTGACAGCCGTCGCGGCTGCTACGGCTAGAGCCGCAGCCGAGGCCGTTGAGGGTGTGAGCCTGATCACTCTACCCATGCGCTTCACCTCAGGGGCTCGATTACTATCGAAGGCGAGTACGCGCCAATCAAACGCGCCGTATCTCTAACGATAAGCATTACTATTGTTAGAAATGAAAATACTGAGAGGCTGAATGCTATACCAAACGGTATTATATTCATCATATCAGCTTTTTCAACGCTTTTCTCGAGTTCTGCTGTTACTTGTGCATAGAGGCTGTCAGGCTCCAAGCTTGAGACGCCAAGAGGCTGGTAGGGCACATAGTTCCTAGGGCAGTCGTAGTCTATCCTTAGCGTAAAGCCTCCGTTCTCTATTTTTGTTAGGTTCACTAGGCCCACGATACTGTATACATCGACCTGGAGCCCGTGCCAGTCCCTCTGCTCGAGAGTCGCCCTCGTGACTCCGCCAACGCTTGGGGGTTGTATCAGGAATGAGCGTAGCCTACATGCTGAGGGTAGACCCATCATTGCATGCAGTTCTGGGCTTATCATGAACGTGCACTTCAGAACGTTGCTATGCACTATCCTGTCTCCGTCCGGTGCTATGTAGTGTTCTGCGTCTTCTATAGCGCAGTTCGTCCATAGGATGGCCTGCGGTTCAAGGAACTTCACGATACTTGAGAGCTTGATGTCGAACCGGTACGGGAGTATGGTGGCTTCGTATGTAGGCTCTAGGTCGGCTGGCACTCTGACCCGCATCAGTGGGGGCTCGGTTATCTTCAAGCCCATGTAGTCCACGTATATATCATAGGTTCCTGTGGAGGGTGCAGGGTTTGATGCTGCATAGTATCCTTGGCGGTTAGTCTGGTATAGTATGACTGTAGTCGAATTCTCTACCGCCACCACTGCGTACTTCGGCGCGTCGCCTAGGCTGTCTGTAACTCTTCCCCAGAAGGGGTGCAGGCTTGGTGTTGGATAGGTTGTCAGCGTCTCGTTTTCCCAGAACAGCTCCTTCTCTGAGAGGCCTACCGAGCTTAGTATCATCTTCATCCAGTGGGGGAAGAACGGGAGCGCCGCGTTGACTACAAGGGCGAAGGCTATCAGTGACGCGCCTGCGCTCCGCGCGAGGCGAAGTGGTACGGCGTATAGCGCGACGCCCAGTGCCATTAGCTCTGCTTTGAGGTTTATCACGGAGAGTACGATGGAGAGCAGGGACAGGCTCGCTGATACTATGAATGTGTATACAACCATTAGCGGTATGAATATTATCGATATTGCGAGTGAGGGTTTGCCTATGGGTATGGCGCTCATCAGAAGCTCGTACATCTTCTTCATGTAGTACAGCTCGAGTACACCACGGAAGTACCCCTGCGTCGTTACCAAAACATCCATCAGCGTGTAGCCGCTGAGGCTCCCTATGTAGTCACTCACATAGAGCAGGGTGGAGAATAGCCCTATGAGGAGCGCCGCGTAGAGCCCGTCGACCATGAGATGGGGGGCTAGCCTCTTCAGCCTCTTGAGGGGTATGGGTAACATGTAGATGAGGACTCCCGTGTAGTATGTCAGCACTGCCAGCTGGGTCGCTATCGCCAGCAGCTGCGATACCAGCAACGCTACGTCACCCTACCCCGGTTACAGAGCTCGATATCGTGTTTGCTATATATGATACAGCTGCGAATATCGTTGAGCCGACGGCGAGCCAGAAGGCGGCCCACACAGCATCTTCGACAAGGTCCTGGCCTGCGCGTTTTACACGGAGGAAGGGTATAGGGGCGCCGCGAAGTATCCAGCCTAGGCTCCAGGTTAGCAGAAAGAGGCCCCAGGCCGCGCTGACCACCTGCTGGGTCAGCTGTGAGATAAGCTCGGTTATCCCCTGCGCCAACCCACGCCTCCCCGGGGGTGCCCGGGGCTTGCCGCCCCCGGGTTGGGGTCGAGCGAAACTATTCTAGGCGCGAGCCGTGCTCTTCTGGAGCCTACCCCTATACCTGGCGTAGTTCGCCTCAGCCTTCACCAGCGCCTCGTAGAACGCAGCTTCACCAAACACTGTAAGGTTCTTCAGCGCGCGTCGAGCATTAACGACACCCACACCCCTGCTATAGAGGGCCTCCACCGCGTATCGGCCGTACTGCAGGACTAGGTCAGCTCTCTCCATGAGCTCTTGGAGCCTCTTTCTATCCGCGCCCCTCAACTTGCCGCGGCGTGCAGCGGCTAGGAGGCGTTTCGCCTCGTGCGCCTCCTCCTCGCTGTAGACCGGCGCTAGCAGCGAGGCGCCGCAGCGGGGGCAGCGCGGCTTCTCGGGGTAGCTCGGGAGCCTCGATATCTTAACCACCGTCGTCTCGCCGCACCTCATGCATACAAGTATGGCGTCGCGCTGCGCCATCCTCCTCTTGACTATCTCGGCTATGAGGCTTGGAGGGAGCTTCTCGGGGCTTACACGCTCGCCCAGCCTGGCCTCGCCCGCCGCCTCCTGGGTTAGGGGGGTAAGGTGCCTCCCCTGGTAGCCCACAACCTCTATACTGCCGCGCTTTATGCCTTCGAAGAGCCTCTCTAGGGGCTTACAGTCAACCTTTACGGTCATGATCTCGCGCATAGCCTCCTCGCCTATAGGTGTATCCTTCAATGTCCTTAGTATCGCCTTCACCGCTGCCGCGTCAGAGCCTCGGCGGGGCAGGGCTCCGGCGCGCTGGGCGACGCGGTAGAGTATCCATTCGTAGACGCGGCTTCTCTTCACCGCGCTAGCTAACATTCTCCTACGCTCCTCCCTAGGGAGATCCGCGAGGCTCCTTAGCGCCCTTACAACCTCCTCCACGGCCAGCGGCCTTGGAAGCCGGAGCAGCACGACATATGGCGTGCTCCCGGCCTGCGGCACGATGCCATACGCCTGCTCTAGGTACGCGGAGAGGAGGTACTCCATCGCCTTGCAGCCCCTACTGCCGAGGAAGCAGTAGACAACCACGGTATCCCCGTAAGCCTCTACGACAAGCCTACGATCATGGGGCAGCACCTTGGCAGTCTCCAGGTGGCGGCGGAGGACCTCCTCGACCCGTCGACGAGCCCTATCTACGAGCGGGTAGCCCTCGGGCAGCCTGCCTCGGGCCTCGAAGCGGCGGAGGAGGCTTGCAACCTCTCTCGCAACCTTGTAGTCTACGGGTATGAGGTCGCCCTCCCAGCTCGGGAGTACTAGCCTCACCTCCCTCTTGGGGCGCACGCGTACGTTTTCCCCTTCAATATCCACGACCTCCCACAGTCTCCCCGAGAGTACGAACACACTACCAGGCTCAAGCGTTACAACAAACTCCTCGTCGAGACTGCCTATCCTCCTGCCACTCTCCACGTCCACAACCATGTACTGGACTGTGTCGGGTATCATTGTTGTCGAGAAGTAGTAGCTCTTCGAGCGGGCGCCGGGGGAGAGCGTCTCGCCGGAGCGGCGGAGCAGCCGCGACCCAGCCGCGACATCTACAGCCTCAGCTATGTAGTCTATGTCAACACCCTCATAATACGCTGAGGCAGCTACGATACCGTAGGCGTCCCATACGCTGAACCTCCCCTTCTCTATAGCCATCCCTACAAGCTGGTGGACAAGGGCGTCGAGGGCACGGCTATGCGCCGGCAGCTCCTCTATATCCCCCCGAGCCGCCCTCGCGGCTATAACCGCCGACTCTAGCAGGTCGAAGACGCTGCCATCGGAGACTATTACAGCCCGCGACTCGGCGTCCAGCCGGTGGCCGGACCTGCCCGCGCGCTGTGTAAGCTTCAGCGCCTGCCTAGGCGATAGATACTGTACCACAAGCCCTACACTGCCCACGTCAATGCCCAACTCTAAGCTTGACGTTGCAACGACAACCTTCACTCTCCCCTGCTTCAGCAGCCTCTCAACCTCAACCCTCACTTCTCTACTAAGGCTACCATGGTGGACGCGGACTTTGTCCTCCCCGAGTATCTCCGCGAGCTCTACAGCGAGCATCTCAGCTGTGTCACGCGTGTTGGCGAAGACTAGGACGGGGCCCTCCACACTACCAACATACTCGGCTATCCTCAACGCCGCCCCGCCTGGGCCCGCGTAGTCTACAGTTACAGCAAGCTTCTTTGAGGCGGCAGGCTCGACTACCACGAACCGCCTCCATGAGAAGACGAGGCGGCCAACCCTCCAGGGGTCGGCCACCGTCGCCGACAACGCCGCTACTTGCAGTCTCCTCCTGGCATACCAGCGCTCGAGCCTCTCGAGCGCCAGGCTGAACTCGACACCCCTCTTACTCGAGACCAGCTCGTGAACCTCGTCTACAACTATGAAGCGGAGACTCTTGAGTGACTCGCGGAACCGGTCCACAGAGAGGAGGAAGTAGAGCGTCTCGGGAGTGGTAACCATTATGTCGGGAGGATTCATGAGGAAGCGTCTCTTCTCGCCCGACGTGCTGTCACCGTGCCTAACCTCCAGCCGCAGGCCAACGCTGGCCGCGAGCTCGGCTAGCCTCCGGAAGATGTCCCTGTTCAGGCTACGCAGGGGAGTGACGTAGATAGCCTTCACGCCGGGCTCCCTGGAGCCTATGAGCCTAGAGAATATCGGGAGGAGGGCCGCCTCAGTCTTACCGCTACCCGTCGGCGCTATAATCAGCACGTTCTCCCCGCGGAGTATAGCCGGTATAGCCTTCTCCTGGACCGGCGTCGGCTGACGGTAGCCTCTCAGCTCAAGCGCGGCCTGCAGCCGCGGGTGCAGCAGCCGGAAGCTCCCTGAGACGCCTGCCATAGCCTCTCCAGCCCTTTGAGGGGGGTGCAGCCATGGAGCAGCCGGTCTCTGGGTGTAGACGGCTGACGCTTATAGCAGTGGCAACCGCCGCCCTGCTCGCGCCGGCCCCAATGCTGGAGCCTGGTTCCCTCGGCTGGGCGGCGGTACACGTCGCCGAGGCCGCGCTGACGCTGCTGACCGGCTCGGCGGCCGCCTCCGTGGCGGTGGCTGCGTGGGTTGCAGCCGCAACAGGCCTCGGAGGCTACGCCTCCCCGGCCGTGTCCGCCGCGATAATAGCTGCACTGGTCAACGCCTACCGCAGCCTCCGGGGCGGCCGGGACCCGCTCACACTTACCCTCCCCCTGCTGGCGGCCCCCAAGTCGCTCTGCAGCCTCCAGAGAAGCGGGCTCAACCTCCTGCTCGCAGCCGCGGCCGCCGCAGCCCTGCCCGCGGCTGGCCAGCCGACGCTGCCGGGCGCTGTAATAGCAGCCTTCATGGTCCACGGGTTCACGCTTCTCTCATGCACGCCAGCCACCGCAGCCGCTGCGGTCATCGCAGCCATAGCCGTCTACGAGCCCTCCGCCGCCGTGACCGGGCTCTCCCTGCTGCCGCCCCCCATACCGGCGGGGACCGGCGAGACACGCCTCGGTAGGGTTGTAGCCGCGCTCAGCAGGTGCAACTGCCTACACGTGAAGCTCCCGGAGCCGCGCCACGGGCCCTGGGGCTGGCTGCTCTCCCTACAGCCCACGGAGGCTAGAACCAGGCTTCTAAGGGTCGACGGGCCCACCCACGGCTTCATAGCCGGCGCCACCGGCGCCGGTAAGTCCAGGCTCGCAGCCCGCCTCGCAGCCGAGGCCGCAGCGCAGGGGGTGCACGTTCTCGTCGTAGACCCGCACGGCGAGTATGCTAGACTGCTGCCAGGCTTTAGGGTGCTAGACCCGCGTCGGGCAGCCGTGAACCCCCTAGACCCCGCTGGCGCCCCGCCCCGGGAGAGAGCGGCCGAGGCTGCCCAGCTGATAGCCTCCATCTTCCGGCTCGGCCCGCTCCAGCAGCAGCTGCTAGAGCAGGCGCTGTCAGAGCTATACGAGGCCAGCGAGATACGGGACGACGACCCCGCCACGTGGCGGCGGCCCGGCCCGACACTGGCCGACCTTGAAGCGTATCTACGCCGACTCGCCGTCCACGATAAACGGGCAGCCCTCCTGGCAAGCTACATAGCACTGCTTGCAGGCTCGACGTTCTCGAGGACTACCGTAAACGTGGGAGAGCTGTTCAAGTCCAACACGATAATAGACCTCTCACAACTCCGCAGCCACGAGCAAAAACGGCTATACGTGGACACCCTGCTCAGACTCGTCTACACCCATATGCAGCTCCTCGGCCACGCGGGGCCGCGGGCGAGGCTGCTCATAGTCCTGGACGAGGCCCACATATACGCGCCGAAAGAAGACAGGGACAACATAGCAGCGAAACTGTACGCCGAGGCCAGGAAGTACGGCGTAGTACTCACCGCTCTGACGCAGCAGCCAAGCAGCATACACCATTCAATACCCTCAAACGCCGCGCTACGCATAGCACTCCGACAGTCCGAGCCACGCGAAGCAAGGTACATGGCCCAGCTCGTGACAGGCCACACTGAAGAGAACGCCATAAACACTGTAATGAAGACACTCGCAGTCATAGACACCGGGTGGGCCGTCGCCTCCACACGGGACGCGCCAGAGCCGCTACTACTGCTACTGCCAGACGAGGACGCCGCCCGCGAAGAGGCAGCCTAGACAGGCTCGCACCACACAGCTGCCACCTTGCGCAGGGACGCTGCCCTAGAAGGGCTCGGCGCAGCTGCAGAAGCCGTGGCGCAGCCTGTGAACCAGCCCTCCCCGCTGCCGGCGTGGTGCACATAAAAAGCTGCGTCAAGGGTGGCCGTTTCCCGCCCCGTGCCCCGGGGGGAGCCGCGGGTCCTACTTGACGAACACTGTCGATATGGGGGTGGCATCCGTGTCGGAGGAGGAGCTCTTTGAGGCCGAGGCTGCCGAGGCGGCCGCCGAGCCGGCCGGCGAGGAGGAGGTCGAGGAGCCTGAGATAGATATAAACGCCGCCCTCCTCGAGGTCATGGTACGGCGTACCGAGATACTCGAGAAGCTCGCAAGAGGGGAGGCGCCGCCGGAGGCGGTAAGGGAGGAGCTAGAGGCCGTCCGCGTGCCCGTCCTGGGTGGCCGTAGGAGACGCCGCTAAGAGGCTCAGCCTGCTAGAAGGCCTTCTTGACTTCTACCTGGAACCCGATCGTCTTGAGCGCCTCGACTATTTCGTCTGTTTTGACCCTCCTGTCGAAGACTATTACTACCCTCTTGCGCCCCTGTCCGTCAATATACAGCTTGACCTTGTCGACGACCGCTCTACCCCTGATATAGTCTTCCGGCCTGTGAGGCGGCGCAATATAGTCTTTGAACTTCTTCCTCATGTACTCGTAGAACTCGTCGAAGTTCCTTATATACCTTATAGCCTCGTCTATATCGTTGCTCTCCCTGCGCTTTCTCAGCTCAGCCAGAAGCCTCAACGCGTTCTCCGCGTCGAGGTCTACATGCTTATACTTAGCCATGTCAACCTCCACAGTCACGACATCCCCAGCCACGGCTCCCGGACCCCAGCAGCCTAGGCTGCCACGGCCGGCCTATAAGGAGGGTTGCACGCGAGAAGCGGGGCGGCCGGCTTCATCCCTCGCGGCAGCCTACAAAGCGGGGCGGTCGGCTGCGAGTGTACCCCGCCGCGATTACTGCCCGCTCATCGGTCGCCCCGGGCCCCCGGGAGGACTGGGGCAAGCCTCCTATGAGGCTCACCCCACCCCGCGGAGACAGCGTGAACGGGGTGGTGCGCGTGACCATATTCTGGGAGAGGTGCAGCATCTGCGGCAGGCACCGGCCTACCAGGCAGTGCTGGCTCCACCCGGAGCGGAGCGTGTGCCCATACTGCTGCATAGCCTGCCCCGAGCGCGGGGTCTGCCCGAGGCCCGCGTGGTATCCAAGCCTACGGCTCGCTGAGAGGAGTGTGAAGAGGGACGAGAGGGGCGAGGCGAAGAAGGCCCTCGAAGAGCTGCTTAAAAGACTGGAGGGAGGCTAGCCGATTCTAGACCCTGGGCGATATCCAGTAAACGAGTAGCCCGCCGCCCGGCAGGTCAAACGTTATCTTCATGGGTAGGGCTTCCCCGTACTCTATCGTAGCCGTCTCGGCTGCCGATGTTGCCTTAGTGCTAGCCTTCAGGAGGTCTATGGAGTACTTAGAGCGTACGGGCGGGTTGCCGGTTAGAGTCAGGCTGAGCAGCGGCTCACCCTCCCTGAACACTCCATGATACTTCTTCTGAGCCTCGACGCTTAGAACCTCTAGCCTATCCTCATAAGCGACGAACTCTACTTCGTCGCTGACTATCTTAGCATCGTTTATTATCTCCTTGAGGTCGTCGGCTTCCATGCGTAGGGAGACTGTAAGCTCAACCTGCGGCTCAGCCAGCTCCTCCACTATCCCCTCACGCAGAGGCACGTAGAAGCTCCTGGTAACACCCGTCTTCTTGTCTATGAAGTTTATCTCGAGCCTACGCTGCTCCTCATTGAGCTTCAACTCGACAAGGTCGTTGCGCGTCCCCCTCTTTGCAACCCTGTTAAGCTCGTCTGCAGCCACTATAAACTTCTTCTTATCCTCGTCGAGCTCGTACTCCTCGAAAGCCATAACAGGCAGCTTCAATATTATCATGGTAGTCTTGTCGGGAGTTAGCGCACGGACCTCCAGCCCCTCCTGCGTAGCTATAAAGGGGACCTCGTCCATTATCTTCGCAATAGTCTGGACTATATACTTAAACTTGGTTGCCGCCGGGTAGACCGCCCTGAACATTGAAGACGCCACCCCGGGCTCTCGGGCACCCCCGGAGGATGCCAGGGGCGCTCTCCAGGGAGATAAGGCAGCGGCCCCCAGGGTCCTCGGGTGGGGGTGATGCAGCTCTACCCGCCCTTTGGAGCCCCGCGGGGCCGCAGCCTCTCTGCGGCCCCCGGCGTGGGGCGGTGAGGAGCTAACCACCGGCTGACCCTCCCCATGCTGTTTCAACAGGCCTCCAGCCCTATGCCCGTCAGGTATTCTCGGAACCTTCTCGCGTCATCGCCCATGTAGACATTGTTGAACATTACATAGACTGTCTCAACTGTGTTGAGGTCTTTCTCCAGTATCTCGGCGAGCTCCCTGAAGTCCTCTTCGGTGTAGCGGTACCTGTAGTTTACCTCGCCTCCGCCCCTGCCGTGGAGGCGATAGTAGAGTATGCGCTGGCCGCTGCATACCAGCGGCCTGGCCCGGAACGGGTCGACGATGTGTATCACGCCGGTGCCGCAGAGGATGCCTCGCAGCAAGTCGGGTCTGCTATTCCAGCCGCCGCGGGGCTCCCAGCCCACAGTGAACGGCGCCTCTGACGCGTTTATCTCCGCGAAGAACCGCTTTATCCACTCGGCGGCCTCCTGCGAGGGCTTGAGGCTCGGCGGTGTCTGAAGCACGACAACCCGGGCCCCGAGACGCTCGGCGAACTCCCGGACGAGCCGCCAGGCCTCGAGGTTCTCCCTAGTGGGTTTGAGGAGGCCTATGTTCTCCGGGTTGCCGCTGGGCCTCCTCTTCGCCCTCCTCCAGGTGGGGCTTGAGAGGGGGTGTGTGAGGGCCTGCCAGGCCTTCATGTTCCAGTGGAAGCCGCTGGGCGCCTCGCCGCGCAGCCTATCGGCATACTCGGGCTCGGGGAGGTCGTAGAAGGTTCTCTGCAGCTCGACGGTCCGGAATACCTTGTAGTACCTGCTCCTGGCGAAGGGGAAGCCGCAGCAGCCTATGTAGAGCCTGCAGCTCATAGGCTTGCAGCCCTTCAGCGGCCCAGAGGCTTTGCCTGTATAAACCTGACCTCCGGCATGGACGCCAACACGTTCTTCAGCTCGTCTATGTCCACCTTCGCATTGCTAAGGTCTACGACTATTATACACTCAGCGTACTCGCCCCTCTTAACCGTGGTGCACTGGGTGGTCACCTGGTCGACCCCCAGCTCTGCAAGCTTCTCCGAGGTCCTGGCCAGCGCTCCAGGCACGTCCCGGAACTCTATGCGCAGCTCGTAGAGCGAGCCCTCCTCGCCTGGGAGGGGTGTCAGGACGATCTCCCTCTTATCCGGGTCAGCTATGAGGATTAGCGTCATCCCCTCAACGATATTCAACGCCTCCCGGACAACCAGCGGTATCGTTATACGCCCCTTGCTATCCACCTTAACTATCTCGGACAACCGCATAGCGTCCCACCGCTGGCCCGTAAAGGCGCGATTTGTAAGGATAAATAGGTTGTGTCCAGGAGCTCAGCCCTGGCCACCCTCAACTTTCTCTATAACCTTTCGCGCGAGCTCTATCATAGCCTTACTCGCCGGCGAGTCAGGGTACTTAACGAAGAACGGCTCCCCCCTATCGTTGGCACGGGATATCCTGGGGTCAATTGGTATCTCGCCTAGGAAGTCGATGCCGTACTGCTCGGCTATCCTCCTACCCGCCCCCTCCCCGAAGATGTAGTGTTTGCTCCCGTCGGGGCACACGAAGTAGCTCATGTTCTCTATTATCCCTAGTATGTTCAAGTTTAGCTTCTTACAGAAGTTTATGGCCTTGGCTACAACTACTCTAGATACGTCGCTGGGTATAGTGACTATTATCGCGCCAGTCATGTCCTTTATTAGCTGGACTATTGTCAACTGCTCGTCGCCCGTGCCTGGGGGCAGGTCTATGAGCAGGTAGTCGAGTTCTCCCCAGTCAGCGTAGGCTAGCATCTCCCTTATCGCAGATGTAGTCATGGCGCCTCTCCATATGACCGGCACATCTTCGCCGGGCAGCATGAGTCCTATCGATAGCACCTTTACACCCAGAGGCGCTGTTACTGGTATCAGCCTGCCCTCGCCCGTGGCTAGCACCGGCTGCCCCTGTACGCCCATCATTTTAGGTATCGATGGGCCGTATATATCGGCGTCGAGGACGCCCACGCGCTTGCCCAGGTAGCTTAGCGCGAAGGCGAGGCTCGCAGTCACGAAGGACTTGCCGACACCACCCTTACCGCTGAGTATCGCTATCTTGAACCTTATCTTCTTCATGTTCTCCTCTATCATCTTCTCCTGCTCACGTATCTTCTTGAAGGCCTCTATTCTGGCCCGCACCTCTGGAGGCACACGGGGCTTTGGCTGCGAGGGCTGCGACAAGGCTCACCTAGCACCCGGGAGGCGCGGGGTTCCGTTGAAGGGAATAATACGCCTAGCCTTGGCCGGTAGGGCGGCAGGTAGGCTGCTGAGCCATGGCCTCGGCTAGGCTGCTGGCCGTGGAGGCGCTCAGGGTTATAAGAGAGTACATGAGCCTGAGGGAGATAGAGAGGAGGACGGGTATCAGCAGGAGCGTCCTAGGCCGCTATCTCAGCGGAGGGGTTCCCGACGAGGCTAGGGCCAGGCGGCTGCTCGACCTTTTCGCCGAGGTCGCCCCGAGGGTTGCGCCACACGCGTCCAAGCAGGGCCGCAGCATAACCGCGGCCAGGCTCCTGGCTGTAGCTGCCGCCTTGAAAGCCCTCGAGGACGGCGTCTCTGTGAGCTACGCGGTGGCGAGGCACGGCTCGTCCCACCACGCGGCGGCAGCAGCAGCGCTGGCAGCTGGCTACATGGACGCCGAGGTCGTCTACGCCTCCAGCATCGAGGGCCTCCACGTGAGAGCGCCCCAATGCACCCTCCATGAGTGTGAGGGCAGGCTCTTCACGGTCTGCAGCAGGGCCGGGCGGGGTGGCGCCCTCGCAGTCTTCGTTGACGGCTGGGGCAGCTGCCTCGACAGGCTGCTGGTGGAGCATGCTCTAGCCCTATCTGGAGGCGAGCCCGTCTACCTCGCGGGGCCGGAGTGTGGTGTGATAACCGGCGAGCCTAGGGTTAGGTGCGTCTGGGGCCGATGAACTGGGTCTTAAAGGCCGAGCCTCGGGGAGGGCTGTGGGGAGGAACCCACGCATGGAGGCCCCCCAACCGGAGCAGTGGAGGCTGCAGGACGCCGGCTTCTACGCCTGCATGATGGACTGCGGCCTGCTGGTCCTCCTCTGGAGCTGCCGGGGGGAAGATGGCGAGGGCTTTGTGGGCCGCGTCTACCGGGCGAGGCCCCGGGATATGCGGTGCGAGGAGCCGGCGGTCCTCGCTGAGGTGGGCTGTCTGGTGGCACTCCGGGGGCCAGCGGCGAGGAAGCTGGAGCAGGTCCCCGGTGACGCTGCCGTCTACGCGACGAGGCTGGGCGACGCAGTAGTTGCGGTGGTTGAGTGCAAGACGCTGGAGAGTGTCGAGGTTAGATGCGGAGCCGAGGGGGCTCCCCGCTACATCTGCTACGACGACCTGCAGGAGCTTGGCGAAGATCTTATAGGCGTGGTGACGGCTTCTAGCTCTTCTTCCTCCGCCTCCGCCTCTTCTTAGGCTTCTCCTCTTCGAGCTCCTTGAGGCCCTCCTCTAGTGCCTTGAGCTGGTCCTCTGTTAGGGTTAGCCCGCCGGCGCCTCCCTCGAGCCTCTTTGGCTCCTTGGTCGCCTCCGCAGCGTACTCCTCCACCTGCTTCTTCGAAAGCTCGTCGAGGTAGACCGCTACCACATACATCTTCCTGTCCATGTACGCGTCGCCCATCCACGAGTTGTCAAAGCTTATAGTGTAGATCGGTATTATTATTACGAGCTCGTTACCCTCCCTCATCATTTCAAGGCCAAGCTCCCTGCCTATGTCGACTATGCCCGGGTCGGGCGGCGGCGTAGGATACCTGAGCTCATACTGTGCCCTCAACACGGTGAAGTCGCTGTTCAGGGGGTTCCACTCCTTCAGGGCCTGCTCGGCGACTCTACGCACTATCTCGCCTATATCGCCTTCTAAGACTTCGCTTGAGACTATCTTCCCCTCCTCGCTTCTAACCACCACGACCTTCAAGTCTGCAGCACCTCCACCCAATACAGCTGAGCGAGCATACCCCGCAGCCGGAGGGGGTGCCTGCCCGTTCCACGCCGCGGGGCCGCAGGCTCCCGGGCCTCTCCAGCCCCCGCCCTGCCCCGGCAGCTGTGGCGGGGTATTAGCCGGTGCCCGTTCCACTATCAGAGAAGCCTATTACATAGAGGTACACGTCGTGGCTGCCCTTGCCGTCGTGTAGGGTGGCGTAGACTAGCGGCCTCCACTGGGACATGCGGAACTCGTGTGATACAACGCGGGCGCCCGGGCGCAGCTCGCGGGAGAGCTTCGGGGCGAGGCGGTCGTTTACGCTGGAGAGGAGGAAGAGGGTTACAAGTGTCGCCTCGGAGAGGTCCACCTTAAACATGTCAGCCTGCACTACCACGACCCTATCCTGCAGGCCGTCCCGCTCCACTCGCTGGCGTGCGAGGGCGGCGAGGTCCTCCCTAATCTCTACACAGTACGCCCTATCCACGCCATACTCCTTGACTGCTGTTACGGGTATCCTACCATCCCCGCAGCCCAGGTCGTAGAGTACGTCGCCGGGACCCGCGCCGGCTAGCTCCAGCATCTTGCGAACGACGTACATCGGGGAGGGCACGTAGGGGACTAGAAACACCAAGCCGAGCCGCCCTCCGAGGGGCCGGAGAGAGGGGTGGATGCGGGCTAGCCGAGGTTCTTGAGTCGCTCGAGTATCTGCTTCTTCGCCTGCTCGAGGTCCGGCTGGAGCGCGTTGTTGAGGGGCAGCCTGGATAGTAGCGGCTTTATGCTGCCGTCGTCCATTTCGACGAGGAGCTGAGGCAGCCAGGGCATGCCGAGGTCGTCAGTGTCGCCGTGCTCGGTGAGTAGGAGATAGTCCTCTATCCTGGTCTCAAGCGGGAGCCCCGTCTCCTTGGCAACCTCCTCTGCCAGGCGGCTCCAGAGCTTATGATGAGGGTGGTCCTTGGCTGTTACCAGTATGAGCTTCACAGGCTTTGCCACGGCGCGACGCCTCCAAGAGCTTCGCCGCACCGCGGGATGCTAGCTAAAATAGGGTCCGACTCGGGGTCCTCGGCTAGACGGCGCTGCCGGAGGAGACTGTCTCGGAGCCTCGCCTGCCTCCGGGAGGCTTGGGGCCCGGGACAAGGGGGGATGGCCGGGGGAAGCCCGCCCGTGAGCATGGAGATTGGACCCGTGCCGGTGTACGTACCCGATACAAGCGTGGTAGTTGAGGGGCTGGTCTCGAAGCTCATACGTGAAGGCAAGATACGGGGACGCGTGGTCATCCACCGGGCTGTGATAGCCGAGCTGGAGCACCAGGCTAACATGGGGAGGGCCACGGGGTTCGCGGGCCTCGAGGAGCTTAGGGAGATACAGGAGCTTGCGCGGCAGGGGCTTATCGACGTTGAGCTTGCCGGCGAGCGTCCGGGGCCGAGGGAGATACGCGACGCCAGGCTGGGTGCTATAGACGCGCTTATACGCGAGTACGCCTACGAGGCCGGCGCCACCCTGATAACGGCGGATAGGGTGCAGGCGCTGGCCGCACAGGCTATGGGGGTCAGCGTAATCTACATAGAGCCTAGGCGTGGCGGCGAGGAGCCGAGCTTGTTCAAGTTCTTCGACGAGACTACTATGAGCGTCCACCTGAAGGAGGGGGCGCCTCCTAGGGCTAAGAAGGGCCGTCCCGGGGACTGGGTTCTCGTGGACTTGGCTGCGAAGCCTCTCACACGGGAGGAGGTGGCCCGCTACGCCAGGGAAATAATAGAGGTGGCTAAGAGGAGGAGCGACGGGTTCATAGAGATAGACCGTGAGGGCTCCACGATAGTGCAGCTGGGGCCCTATCGTATAGTGATAACGAGGCCACCGTTGAGCGAGGGGTGGGAGATAACAGCAGTACGCCCGGTCAAGAAGCTGAGGCTCGAGGACTACAAGCTCCCAGCCAAGCTCATGGCGCGGCTCGACGAGAGGGCCGAGGGCATACTGATAGCGGGAGCGCCCGGCATGGGTAAGACCACGTTCGCTCAGGCGCTCGCAGAGTACTACGCGCGTAAGGGGAAGGTTGTCAAGACCATCGAGTCGCCTAGGGACATGCAGCTGCCCCCGGATATAACCCAGTACTCCAAGAACTACGCGGACATAGGCGAGCTGCATGACATACTGCTCCTCAGCCGCCCGGACTACACGGTCTACGATGAGCTTCGAAGCGACGCTGACTTTCAGCTATATATAGACCTCCGGCTGGCTGGCATAGGCATGATAGGAGTCGTGCACGCTACCACGCCTATAGATGCTGTCCAGCGCTTCATACGGCGAGTCGACATAGGCATGCTGCCGAGCATAATCGATACTGTAATATTCATCGACAGGGGCACCGTCGACACCGTGTACGAGCTTAGGATGACCGTCAAGCTCCCCACGGGCCTGCGCGAGGCTGAGCTGGCGAGGCCGGTGGTTGAGGTTAGGGACGCTCTCACCGGCGAACTCGCCTACGAGATATACACGTTCGGCGAGCAGACGGTTGTGGTGCCGGTGCGCGAGGTCGCCGGCAGGGGTGTCGCGGAGAAGGTGCAGCGCCTCATAGAGAAGCTGCTGCCGGGCGCGGAGGTGGAGTATAGGGATAACATGATAATAGTCAACGTGCCGAGGGTTATGGCTAAAGTGTTGATGAAGAGGATGAAGAGGATAAAGAAGCTCGAGGACAAGTACGGCGTGACCATACGAGTTAACATGGTCGGCTGAGAATGTTTAGCAGCCACGCCTCCCCACGGGCCCCGGTAAGGGTGCCCGGGAAGGGGAGCTGCTGGGGATGACCGGCTCCGCCCGACGCCGCGGCTTTGACGCGGAGCGCGAGCTGGCCCTCCGCCTGTGGAGCAAGGGCTTCGCCGTGGTCCGGGGCCCTGCAAGCGGCAGCCGGGCACGCCGCCTCATCTACCCGGACCTGGTGGCACTCTACCATGGTAGGATCTTCGTCTTTGAGGTGAAATACCGCCGGAGCGGGGGGCCCCTCTACGTTGAGGCCGAACAGGCCCGCCGGCTGGAGGAGTTCGCCAGGCGTGCAGGGGGCGAGGCCTACATAGCCGTCAAGGTGCCGCGCCGAGGCTGGCGCCTCGTCCCCCTCGAGTCAGCCGCCTATACCCCCTCGGGTAGGCTGAGGATAGGCGAAGAGGAGCTTGAGACCGCCCCGACACTAGAGGAGTTTATCCGGAGCGTGGTCAACGCTGCCCTCCCGCTGGAAGGAGGGGAGAGTCGGCCGGGTAAGTTGTCTTCACAGCCCTCCTCCGGGGAGGGCTCTGGCCGGGAGTAACTCCTCACCCTCCCCCGCCGCTATAGCCCGGCCCGGCACCGGCTTCACCGTTTCAGCTTGATATCACGGAATATCGTCTTGTCGAGATACCTCCAGATCACCCTTATGCTTCCACCGGGCTCCGCCTTTAGGTCGAGCCGCTGGGCCTGACCGGGCTCTATCCTCTCGATTATCTTCCTCTCAAGCACGTTGCCCTTGGAGAACGATACCACTATTATGTTGTGCGCGGCCTCGCCTCCAGCGTTGGCTATCTCGACCGTAGCCCTGCCCTGCTCCATCCTGACCAGCCTAGCCTCTATCACAGGCTCCGGAGCCTTTACATGGTACGCGAGCACGGCTGAGACTAGTATCTCGCGGGGATAGTAGCTCCCTCCACCCTCGTGGCGTAGCACCACGCTCTCCAGGCTGCTGACGGGGATGCTGTACTCGTTGAAGCCGGACCCCTGGAGCCGGTGGGCGGAGCCGCCGGCCTCGACTACGAGGCTGGCCTCCTGGCTGGGGATGAGCGCTACTATCCTCAGCTCGCCCTCAGCCGCCTCCCCGAGGAGCCGGATCTCGTAGCTGTCGCCCGGCCGGAGGCTTAGGGCTCCGCTGTAGTAGGCGTGCCTGTTCTCCGCCGACTCGTGGCCCCGGAGCACCAGCAGGCCTAGATGCTCCACGGCGAGCTCGTGGAGGCCCCTATACTCTATCTCTACAGTCCAGGCGGTTGCAGGCTTGGACTCCACAACAGGCTTTATGTCGTATACTGCCTTGCAGAACATCTTCTCTCCATAGGGCGCGCATGTTAGAGGCTTAAACTCCCTTGTGAGCGTTATACCGTTCACGGACAATACAAGCCCGCGTATGGTCGAAGACGAAGCTATAATGCCAACCTCAAGCAGCGCCGTGACTACCTTCTCAGGCTGCTCGACGAAGAAGCTGTTACGGAAGCTAACCCCGCTAGTCTGGCCCAGGTAGACCGAGGGGAACACGTTCTGATACAACACGACACCCTGGAGGCCACCGCTGCTTAGCAGCGAGAGAGAGCCCTCGACAGCCAAGGCTCACAGCCCCTCCCTACCTCTTCGGCCACACAGTCCACCCCCAGGGGCCTGTGCTGTATAAGCCGCTGGCCGCCGCCCCCTCCCGAGGCTATAGGGCTGCTAGAACCTTCTTCATGGTAGCCTCATCCTGCGTGCCGCGCACCGCTATGTAGTAGAGTCGTGCCACCTTGCCGTCGCCCGGCCGGAGGAGCCTACCCAGGCGCTGGATGAACTGTCTCCTCGAGGAGGTTCCCGAGAGGATTATCCCTACGTTCGCGTCGGGGACGTCTATACCCTCGTCGCCGACAGTGGTTAGCACCAGCACCCTGTACCTGCCTTTCTTGAAGAGTTCGAGTATTAGGCGCCTCTTCCTCTTGTCCATGCGGCCGGTGAGCACCGGCGCCCCCAGCAGCTTGCCCAGCTGCTCAGCCTGCTTGACATACTGCGTGAAGACTATTATCTTGGAGCCTCTGCGTAGCTCCTCCTCCACTATAGCCCTAGCCTCCTCTAGCTTAGCCCTGCTCGAGGCGAGAAGCATCCGTATCTCGTTCAGCAGCTGGAGAGCCTTACGGGCAGACTCGTCCCCCGCGGCGGCCGCGCGCACCAGCTCCTCGACCTTCCGCCCCCTAGCCAGCACCTGGTAGGCCTTCTTCAGCTCCCGGTACCTGCGCAGCTCGCTGCCAGAGAGCTGGACCAGCCTCGGTATAATAGTGTAGGACGCTATGTAGCCCTCACGCTCCAGCTCCTCGACACTCTTCTCGTACACTAGACCACCGAGCAGCCCGAAGAGGTACTCGTGGCGGCCATCCTCCCTGTAAGGGGTAGCCGAGAGGCCGAGGCGGTAGGGGGCCAGGCTCCTCTCCGCTATCACCTTAAACTTGTCGGCCGGCAGGTGGTGAGCCTCATCCACAACCAGCAGGGAGAAGCGGTCCCAGAGCAACTCTATGTTACGATACGCAGACTGATACGTGGCAATGGTTACCGGGGCGACCCTCTTCTCCTCCCCGTAGAAGAGGCCTACTTCGCCGCGTGGGAGGCTTGTGAACCTCATTATCTTCTCAAGCCACTCCTGCATCTGCTCACGCGTGTACACGACTATCAACGTTGGAAGCTTGACCTCGGCCAAGGCGGCCAGGGCCACTACAGTCTTACCCGCACCCGTCGGAAGGGCCACGAGGCCCCGTTTACCGTTTGACAGCCAGGCCTGCAGCGCCTCCGCCTGATACGGCCTCAGCTCCGCGTTAAGCTCGACCTCGAGCCGGCGCTCACGGCACTCGATTAGACAGCTTTCATCGACTACCTTGAGGCCTGCCCTGCGCAGAGCATCCAGGGCGTCCACAGCAGCGTAGGGCTTCACTATGAAACCCTGGTGGAGCCTGCTGTACCGGACGAGCCCGCGCATCCTCAGCTCGGCCAGGAAATCTCCTATTCGGACCATACTCTTGAGAAGGAAACCGTCGCGGTGGGGTTTCACGTAAACCGTCTCTGACGCCGCGAGCCTAGCCTCCAGCTCCTCGCGTCCCTCCACGATCTCGCCGCCGAGGCGCTCGATGTACTCTACATACTCCCGCAGCCTCGAGGAGTTGAGCGCGCTGAGCCTGAAAGCGAATATGCTACAGCCGCTCCGGCGGCCCAGGTAATCGCTGAACTCGCGAAGCCGGAGGTAGTCTCTGTCGTCGAGCCAGTCGCAGACCTTGAAGATGACGGCCAAGCCGGTCACCCCTACCGGTTGAAGAGGAACATCTCGAGCCTATGTGCGCCTATCACCTCGTCCCACGTCAACCCTATAGCGGCGAGCACCTGCTCGAATATGCTCTTAGCAGTCTCAATGTACTTCTCAATGTCGACCTCTATGAGCCTCGCGAGCTGGACGGGTTTAACACCCTCCCTGCCTTTCACCTTTACAAACGAGATGACGTCCCCGGGCAGGACCTCTATCCCCGCTGCAATCAGCTGGCGCGCTGCCTTGACATGCTGGGGTGTGTTCTTAGTATACTCGCTCACCGGCTTGTTCAACGCCATTTTGACGGCAAGCTCATCGAGGTTGTACTCTAGACCGCGCAGCTTGTCATATATGCCTCTCAGCTTCTGCTTTATAGTGTTCTTTGCTTTGACGAACTCGAAGGGGTCAGTGACCGCTCCGAGTATATCTAGAACCTCCGCGAACTCCTTCTTTAGAAACTCCGGCGTATTACGCTTCTTGGCGACGAGCCCTTTAACGTCCACGCCGCCCTCCATGTAGACGCCTATATAGTTCTTCTTAAGCCCGCTAAAGGTTACAAAGCGGTACGCCTTGTCCACCTCCAGGTCGAGGCCGAAGTTACGCTCAACATACTCCTGCAGCTCGCTGAGGGCCTCCTCAGGCGGCGCCCATAGGAATAGGGAGTCGGTGTCCCCGTAGAGTACGAAGAGACCCAGCTCCGCAGCCTTGCGGAGGGTCTCCTTGATGGTGTACCTGCCGATTGCTGTGACGCTCTCCGCGAGCGCGGGCGAGTAGAAGGGGAAGTTCTCAGCCCCGAAGACGCCGTAGCTCGCGTTTATATACACCTTCATCGCAGCCTGTACCGTGTTGTACCAGGCACGCTGCTTCTCCCCTAGGCTCTTGTCCTTAGCTCTCTTCTTGTAGATCTTAACCCTGTAGTCGCGCAGCAGCCCCACTACCTGAGCCGTTATACCCGGGACGCTCATGCAGACCTTATGGCCTACATCGGGTATCTCGACGACACGGCCGCCGGGGCACTCCACCGGGTTAATAGTCTCGTAGCTTAGGTTCCACTTCTTTATTATGCTCGGGTATAGGCTGGCGAAGTCAAGCACAACCACGTTGAAGAAGACGCCGCTCGGGGGGTCGAGCACGAGGGCGCCCTGGTACTTCTTACCCTTTATGAGTGCGGTCGAGAACACCTTGCCCTTGAGGACTTTTATCTCCTCCCTCGTGGGTATAAGGTAGTCCCTGCGGCGGTGCTCCCAGTAGAGCAGGCTCTTGACCCACGCTGAGACCTGGCTCCTGGTAACATCCTCTATGGGTAGCTTGGAGATACGCATTATAAGTATTATCAGCTTCCAGACCAGGTCGTCGTTGAACGTTGTGAGCTTGAGGGTTAGCTCGGCGTCGCGCACGTTGTAGCGCGCGAGCTCGAGGAGCCCCAGGTCGCTTATGGAGGCTTCCACTTCTACCTTGTGCTCGCCCAGGAGCGCTGAGGCTATCGCGTCGAGTGTAAACTCCTTGTAGGCGTTGCCGAATGCATAGGTCTGTATAGCCTTGGTGCTGAAGAACTTATAGAGGTCTATGTGGAGGCCGTAGCGGAGGCTTATATAGTTCTTCGAGAACCTGAACGGGATTAGGCTCCTATCTATGCCGAGTTTGAGGGCCCTGTTGTATAGGTAGGTGAAGTCGAAGGAGTCGCCGTTGAATGTGAGGACTATTGGGTAGTTAGCGATTATGCGGAAGGTCTCTAGCAGCATCGCGCGCTCATCGTCGAATATCTCGATTATGGTGCCCTCCGGCAGCTTCCCGCGGAGGTGGCCTGCTGTTAGGCCCGGGCGTGCGAGTATGAAGACTGCCTTCCAGCCCTCGTCGCTGGCGAAGGCGACGCTTATCACGGGGTAGCTGGCCTTGTTGGCGTCGGGTATCCTGCCCTTGAAGGGCGTGTAGACCTCTATGTCGACCGCCAGCCTCCGGGGCCGGGGCGGCTCCTGCTCGAAGAGCGGGTACCATTTGACCGCCATTTCGACTGTGTCCTTGTCTTCCCCCTCGAATATGCTGCGTATATGCTCCTCTTCTTCGCTGGTCAGCTGCACCGTCTCCCAGCGGAGCTCGCCCTTTTCGACTCGGTGTATCATCCCGGGGATGAGTGCCTTGTCGTAGATGTAGTTGTGGTGGAACTTTATGTTGGCCTCCCACGCTCTGGGCACCTTGTCGCGGAGTGCGGGGACTACATCGGGCGTTTTGACTACTATCTTCGTGGCCTTAAGGCGCTGCCAGCGCAGCAGGTCGAACTTCTCGACAACCTCTATGTGGTCGAAGCCGGGGTGCCTGACTACCGCCGGTATCTCCTGCAGCTTGTCGGGAGGTATGTCGGTTAGGAAGTAGGGTTTGTAGCCGCTTCCATCATGGTGTATGTATATCTCCTCGGCCTCCGGGTCGTAGAGCTTGGCCGCCGCTACGCCGCGGTCGCCGTCGTAGAGCGTCTGAAGCAGGTACAGCCTACGGTTCTCCGGCGCCTCACGGGGCTCTCTCACTAGGGGGAGCTTCGAGAGGCCACCCAGGGGCCCTGGCAGCCCGCCCTCGAACCGGAGAGACTCAGCTGAGCCCGCCGCGGGGCCTGTGTCCGGGCCGCTCGCCTCGCCGTGCCGCGTCTCGGGCGCCGCCTCCCCCGGCTGCGGGGGGGCGTCGGCCTCCCACATGGCGTGCTCGGGGCCGGCTCCCGCGAGCTGGTGCTCGCTCTGCCACGTCTCACCGCTGTCCCCCCGCGCCTCTTGCGA
>JAADFC010000049.1 GCA_013153105.1 Thermoproteota archaeon | reverse complement strand
CGAGGGCGGTGAGACAGTAGATTTCCCTGGCGAGCTTCTCCTGGGGCTCCCAGTCGCCCTCCAGGACCCCCCGGCCTAGGAGGCGGCGGGCTGCGCGGCGGTAGAGGGGGTGGATGGGGCGGGGGCGGCTCCTGGCGAGGGGGGTGCCGGGGAGCGGTAGGAAGGTGTGGAGCCTCAGCCTGGCCCCCTTCGAGGCCAGCTGCTCCATCACCTTGACCGTTGCCTCCACGTCCTCCTCCTCTTCGCCCGGGAGCCCGAAGATGATGTCCACCACGGGCGTGAACCCGTACTCTAGCACCAGCTCTATAGCCTCCAGCGCCTCGCCGACCGTGTGGCCCCGGTCGACCAGGCGGAGCAGCCTGTCGCTGCCCGTCTGGAGGCCCACGCTTATCCTCCGGTTCGCGGCGAGCCTCCTGACCACCTCTAGCACCTCGCGGGTCACGTACTCCGGCCTCGTCTCGCTGGGGAAGCTGCCCAGGTAGGGCTCGCCGCCCCTCTCCCGGACCGCCTCCAGGAGCGCCTCTATGGCCTCGGGGTTGGGCTCGCCCGGCCGGGGGGACATGTAGGCGAAGCCTATCGGGGCTATGAAGCGTATCCTCCTCCTGCCAGCAGCCACGTAGGCCTCAACAGCCTCCGCCACCGAGTCGACGCTGCGGAAGCGGACGCGGCTCTTGAACAGCCAGGGTACCTGGCAGAACCTGCAGCGGTAGGGGCAGCCCCTCATTATCTCGATTGGAGGGTAGAGGCCGAGCCCCCGGTGGAACGGCGGGTACGCGTCCAGCTCCACGTGCTCGATGCGGGTCACCCTGAACCTGCCCGGCTCAGGGGAGTAGGCGATGTTGGGTACATCGTCGAGCGGCCTCTCGCCGAGCAGGCTCTCAGCCAGCCCCACCACCGCGGCCTCACCGTCCCCCACCACGGCGGCGTGGACGCCCATGCGGAGCAGCTGCCAGTAGGCGCCCTCAGCGTGGGGGCCCCCGGCAACCACGGGGGCCAGCCTGGAGACACTCGCGATCTCCCCGGCGAGCTCGAGGAAGACCGGGGTGGATACCCCGTAGAGGACCGCGACACGGCGCCCCCGCCGGGTGAGGTCGGCCACGAGGGGCGAGGGGTCCTCCTCGGCGAGCACCATTCGGACGCGGCCGCCCAGCAGCCCCTCCCTCTCCAGGGCCGAGGCCAGGTGGGCGAACGCGTTCCTAGCCCCGTACACTACCCTCGCCACAAGCGTAAGCTCCGCCACGCCGCCGTCGCCACCCCCGCCCCTCGGGGGGTGGACCTGAGGGGCTTCTAGGCCTCCACCCTGGAGATGCTGGAGCCTCGGGCGAGCCGCCGCCCTCCCTTAATAAACCCGTGTTACATTGGCCGCTGCGCCGGGTGGGTGCGGGCTTGAGCCTGCTCGCTCAGCCTAGGAGCCGGGAGAGGGAGGAGCTTCTCCGCCGCTTCGTGGAGCTTGCGATAAGGAGGTATAACAGGTACCGCGGCGTGGAGAGCCAGGCCAAGCTCCTGAAGATAATGGGTGACACTGTTATCGTGGCGTTCGAGGGCAGCTTCTGCGAGACCTGCGGCATAAACGACTGGGTGGACGACCTCCGCTACGTGATGGAGGACCTGGGCGGCGAGGCGGAGCTTGTCACTGTGATAGAGCCGGAGAGCCTGGACGAGTTCTACGAGTATAGGGTGGGTGTGTTCAGGGTGAAGCGGCTGCCGAGCCGCGAGGAGCTGGAGAGGCTGGAGGCTGAGGAGAGGGAGCTGGAGGAGTACCTCTCCGGCGGCGGCGAGGAGGCCGAGGAGGCCGCCTAGCGGGCTTGGGGGGCCTCGGCTCCTGCCAGGTTCTCCATCCCCCGGCCCTTGGGGCCGGGGTTTGAGGTGGTGGGACTAAGGTCTTCACCGGCCCCTGCGGCTAGGGGCAGCGGAGTGCCCGGATTAGCTCTTCCGGGCTCCTCAGCATGTACATGAAGGTGAAGAGCCTGTAGCCAGGCTCCTCGCCTGGGGGTACCACGCTGTAGACGGGCTTGCCCATGTTGACGGCCTTGTTGACCTCCATGTCGACGCCGTAGTGGCGCTCCCCGTACATGGAGGGGCGGTAGGCTACTATGTAGTCCGCCTGCGCCACGTAGGAGAGGTCGCGCCTCTCTATAGAGGCCTCCACGAGTGCCCTGAGCATCTTCATATAGCCGGGGTTGGCGACGGTGTCGGAGGCCGGGTATATCAGCTCCGCCGGCGGCTTCGCGGCCAGGTCGACGGGGTAGGGGAACTCGTGGACCCCGTTGCCCGGGTGGGGCCACCGGTTCTCCCTGCCTATACGCGTCGCAAGGGCTCCGTCCCCTGGTATTAGCTCGTCGACGCTGGTCGGGGAGAGCACCACCAGGCGGGGGCACTGCTCCTCGAGCATTCTCTTGAACTCCTCTATCTCGACCGCGTCAGGGTAGCTCCACAGCTCGGCCCCCTCCGCGGCTGCCCTCGCCCGCACCTTCGATATCGGGTGGGAGATGTAGACGGTGTCGTATCGGCCTCCCCCCTCGGGGGTGCGGCCTAGGAGCATCGAGGCGAGGCGCATGTGGCCGGTCCACGTGTGCTTGAGGGCGTAGCTGTACACCTTGACCCCGTGCATGAGGAGGAGCTGGGAGGCGCTGTTGTGGGCGGACCTCCACGAGACCAGGCTGGCCGGGTCGAGCACCTGGAACCCCGTGACCCCCGGGGTCTCGCCGCGGGCGACCCGCTCTGCTATCCGGTACACTATATGGTAGTAGTCGTCGACCATGTCGACGATGCTGACCTCAACGCCCCGGGCTGCTAGGCGGTGCAGCTCCACCAGCGCCGGGTTCATTATCGGGTTGTGCCTGCGGTAGTAGACCAGGTGCATGGTCACAATCGCGTCCTCCTCGCGTGAGGCCTCCTCGACCATGTCCCAGAAGGCCCGGCGAAGCTCCTCGGCGACCCCATGGTAGTTTGCCAGCAGAAGCTCCGCAACATGGTATATCGGCGCCTTCATCCTCTCCTCCACTATAGCCTCGTACTTGGCGTGGCCGGCACCCAGCTCCCGCGCCAGCCTAGAGGCGAGGGGGTCGAGGTCGAGGCCGGAGACGCCGCTGTACACCAGGAGCCTCCGCAGCCTCCCCGCCACCTTGGGCTCATCCCCCGCCGCCCTTCTGCTCGAGGACCACCACCCTGCCGTAGCCTACGAGGAGCACCTTGTCGGGGGCGAGGGCGCGGAGCACCTCGGGCCTGTTGGTCGAGACTATCAGCGTTATCCCGGCGCGCCTGGCTAGGACGCCGAGCTTCCGGGCCACCCTCTGGGCGGTCAGCCTGTCTAGGTGGGCTGTGAACTCGTCGATTATCATGAGGTTCGGCTTCTCGGCGAGCATGCTGGCTAGCTTGGCCCGCTCCTTCTGGCCCGTGGACAGCTCGTCGAACCTCGCCCTGTAGAACACCGCGTCGCTCAGTCCGACAGCGTTGAGGACCTCCACCGCGGCCGCCGGGTCGCCCAGCTTAGCGGCGACGTGCTCCAGCAGGGTCTCGCTGCCGAAGACGGGCTCGTGCTCGCCTGGGAGGAGGTAGGCTACCCTCGCCCCGTCGGGGACCTCGACGCGGCCCTCGTCCGGCCTGTAGCGGAGGTCCTCTATGCGGGCGGCGCCCCCTATTATCATGCGGAGCAGCGTCGTCTTCCCCGCGCCGCTCGCGCCGAGCACCGCCACCACGCTGCCCGGCTCTATCTCGACGCTAACCTCCCTCAGCACGTAGCGTTCCACGAGCCTCTTCTCGACGCCGAACGCGCGGAGCACCTCCTGGAGCTCGGGGGGCAGCCTGGAGATGTCGAGCTCGCTGCTGTACTTCTTCGTGACCTTCTCCAGCCTCACCGGCCCCGGTAGCGGGTCCACCCTCCCGTACCGGGGGCGGAAGAGGCGGCCGCCGTGGCTCCTGCCCACCGGGTCCTCGCGGAGGTACCGCTCTATCTTCTCCCTCGCCTCCCTCGTCAGGGGGTACATGAGGACGGGGCGGCCGCTGTAGGTGTCCCACATGTAGACGAACCCGGCCTTCTCGAAGAACGGGTTGTACCTAGCCATTTGGGCTATGGTCTCGACTATGTACTTCCTCCTCTTCATCTCGGGGACCCTGCGCTCCTCAATCCACTTCAGGGCCATCCTGACCGCTAGTATGCCTAGGCCATCGCCGCGGTAGTCTGGGTGCACCACCACCCTCGCTATCCTCGCCGCCCTAGTGTTGGCCATCCTCAGCGCTGTCTCGGCTATCTCCTCGCCGAGCTTCGCCCTGGCGAGCCTTGGGGACTGGTAGTAGCGGAGCAGCTCCCGGTAGCGGCGCAGCAGCTCCCTCCTCTTGCTGTAGGCCACCGGCCAGAAGGTGGGGTGGAACCAGTCGTAGCCGAAGACGCGCTCCCTTATCATCGGGTCCTTCCTGCCGTCGGGGAGGCGGCGGTGCATGAGGGGTAT
Organism: Thermoproteota archaeon; assembly: GCA_013153105.1. Lineage (GTDB taxonomy): Archaea > Thermoproteota > Thermoprotei_A > Sulfolobales > Pyrodictiaceae > QNYQ01. The sequence goes on along the minus strand of JAADFC010000049.1, from coordinate 5,301 downwards.
CGGCGTGTCCACGCGGACATAAGCTACTATCCTGGGCTCGTAGGGCTCCCTTGAGGCGAGTTCGAGGACTAGGAACCTGCTCGAGGGGAGGCTCCCCCTTATCTCCTGCAGCTTCATCGGCACCTTGTCCTTGGGGCAGACGGGCTCCACGTTGGACTCGACTATAGCGCCGCAGACGGGGCACTTCCAGATGGCTACTATCTCCTCCTTGCTCGCGTAGTGGTACTGCTCCAGGCTGACTATCTCCTTGAAGTCCTCCTCGTTCACAGCCTCCCTGGCAACGACACGGTACTCGTAGACCTTGTCGCCGGTGACGCTCTCCTTCTCCAGCCTCGCCTCGCTCCTCCAGGGGGGCCAGACCTTGACCTCCTCGCCCTCCCACACCCTCCACAGCTCGTACTCGTCCCGCGGCGACACCCGGTAGCCGCCGTCGCCCACCGCCTCGGGCTCCTCTAGGAAGCGGACGAGCACCCTCTCCCCGGGCTGCAGCCACCGCGCCAGAGCGCCGGGCATCAGGAGGAGGACCCTCACGCCCTGGACCTCTACGAGGAGGCCGCCCCTCCACCTCGAGCCTGCAACCGGCACCTTCGCGCCTAGGACCCTCGCCTCCAGCCTCCTGTACAGCACCAGGCCACCGTCTCCCATGAGCCCACCTCAGCCGCGGGCCCGGCGCGTCTCCAGCGCGTCTACGCCGGGCTTTACGCGCCGCCTCCCAGGGGGCGCTGTTGGGTAGCGTTAAGGGGGAATGCCCGCCCCTGCAGGCCGGGACCGAGGGTTCCCCGTCGCCCCTCTGGGAGGTGGCGGGTATGCCTAGGATAGCGCTGGTGACCGCCAGGAGGGCCGCCGACGCTGTTAGGGGGGCCGCGCGCCGGGTGGAGGAGGCTACCGGCTGGAAGGTCGACGTTATAGTGGCGCCGGTGGAGGTTGCAGCCCTGATACCCAGGGAGGTTCTCGAGGAGGTCCTCCGCGGTATAAGGGGCCGCTACGACCTAGTTATAGTGCCTGGGGGGCTCGGCTACAGCCTCGAGGGCCTCGAAGAGGCTGCGGGCGCGCCGGTGGTCCGGGGGCCCCAGGACCTGATGGGCTTGGAGCTGCTGGCCGAGCTTGGCCTGGAGGGGCTGGAGGAGCTGAAGAGGAGGGGGGAGCTGTCGGGGGAGCTGTTGCTGGAGCGCTGGCTCGGGAGGCTCTGGGAGCACTACCGCGCCGCCCGGGGCGTGGAGCTGTGCGGGGTGAAGGTCCCCCTCCGGCCTCCGCCGGTTATAGTCGCGGCCGAGGTGTTCGTCGAGCCCGGCCACGTTGAGGACGCCGCCTCGAAGGCTGCGGAGCTCGTGGAGAGGGGGGCTCACATACTCGTGGCGGGCTTCGGCCAGGGGTGGAGGGGGGACGAGGCGGCGGAGGCTCTCGACGCCATCGCAGCCGCCACGGGAGCCGTGCCGCTGGCCGTCGACGCTGCGACGCTGGAGGCCGCCTCCGCCGCGGTTGAGTGGGGGGCGTGCATGCTGATGAGCGTCGGGCGGTGGAACCTCGAGTGGCTCGACAAGCTCCCCCGCCACGTGCCGGTAGTCCTCACCGCCGTGGACTCCAGCCTGTCCGTGCCGTCCTCGCCAACGCAGCGGCTCGAGCTCCTGAGGAGCCTGGCGGGGGAGGCGCTGGAGCGCGGGTACCGGGTGGTGCTGGACCCGATAGTCGACGCGCCTGGCTTCGGCAGCCTCGGAGCGAGCGTCTCGGCGTACTTCCTCGTGAGCCTCGAGATGCCCGAGCACCCGCTGCTGGCTGGGATAGCGAACGTCTACGAGCTGCTCGACGCGGACAGCCACGGGCAGATAGCAGCGCTAACCCAGGTCTACGCCGAGGCCGGCGCCTCGATTATGCTCGTATCGGAGCAGAGCCCTAAGGCCCGGATGGCCGTCTCCGAGGCCGCTGCCGCGGCGACGATGACCTCCCTCTCGCTCCTCCTCCACAGGCCCCCGAAGGACCTCGGCGTGGACCTCCTCTACGCCAAGGAGAAGCGGCCCCAGCCCCCGCCCGCGCGGAGGCCCCGCAGGCCCCAGAGGAGCATCGACGCCGGCAGGGTGGCCCCCTGGAGGCCCTACCGGCCAGACCCCGTGGGGAGCCATGTCATAGCCCTCGAGGACGGCGCGGTTGTAGACTACTACATCGGCCGCCGGGGCACGGTAAGGCTCAGGGGCGGGAGGGCCGAGGACATCTACAAGGCGATAGCCTACCTCGGCTACGCCAGCGACCCAGCCCACTACGCCTACCTCGGCTACGAGCTGTGCAAGGCCGAGCACGCGCTCCGGATGAAGAGGAGCTACCAGCAGGAGAAGCCCCTGCTGACCCCGCCGTGGGAGAAAAACCGGGTGCTCTTCAACCCCCGCCGCCCGCCCGGCCAGGGCTAGCCGGCGGCCGCCTCCTGCTGCTGCTCGCCGCTCTTCACCACGAGGCTCCGGCCCCGCCACTCGTAGCGGCCGCTCCTCAGCGCCTCCAGGATCTCCCTCGCCACCCTGTCGTTCGGATGCTTGCGAAGGTGCCTCTCGAGCCTCCTGATCATCCTCAGCTTCCGGCTCATCCCCGAAGCACCCCCGGGAGAGGCAGCCACGCACGCGGGCCGGGGATTTAACGGTGCCAGAGCCCGTCCCCGCCGAGCCCAAGGCGCCTCGGGGCCTACACTGTCACCATCTCTACGCCGAGCCTCCGCGCAACCCTAGCCTGCTTCTCGTCTGCAGTGAGCAGCGAGCCCTTATCGAGAGCCTGCGCTATGTACAGCGCATCGTAGACGGTTACCTTCTCATCCACCGCTATACTGAAAGCCTTGTCAAGGTACCTATCCTGGTCCTCTACCACCAGTACATCCGAGGCCAGGCTCCTCAGCGCATGGTAGAGCTCGAGGGCAAGCTCAACGCTTATAGCGTGGCGTAGCACGGCATGCTTCCAGATAGCGTTGGCCACCTCCTTCACTACATGGTCAAGCGTGTAGGCGTCCCCGCGCAGGTAGTCCTCCACGCGGCGCCAGCCACTCTCCCTGAGCAGGTACTTAGCCAGGGCTGAGGCGTCAACGACTATCACGGTCCTCCCTCACGTAGCCTGCTGCTGTGCCCTGCGGCTGCTCGGGCAGCCTCTCGATAATACTCCTCACTCTCGCAAGCGTCTTCTCCTTCCTAAGCTCACGGACGCGCTTCTCGAGGAACTTTCTTATCTCCTCGCTCCAGTTCACCTCGCCGCTGAACTCGTCCATCTCGCTCTTAAGCCTCTTCGGTATACGTACGCTGATAACAGCACTCAAGCAGACCGCCCCCGGCGACAGATGCGGCCGACAATGGGTGTATTATGGATAGCGTAGACGCTCCAGACCCTACCGGGCACGGGGAGCAGCATAACACCCCGCCGAGGCGGCCGCGTGCAGGTGCCGGGGGCGGGGTTGGACGGGGCGGGCAGCATTGTGATCGCCGCGTTGTCGCGCAAGCCCTTCTCGATAGTCGGCCACCGCGGCGCCGCGGGGCTGGCGCCTGAGAACACGCTGGCGGCCCTCGAGGCCGCGGTCCGGGCGGGGGCTGACGTCGCCGAGTTCGATGTGCAGGTGACCTCGGACGGTGTGCCCGTGGCTAGCCACGACCCCGTCGTGGAGGTTGATGGTGGGAGGCGGGTGGATATACGCTCCACGAGCTTCGAGGAGCTGAGGCGGGTGAGGGTTGGGGGCGAGCCTATACCCTCGATACGCGAGGTTGTGGAGGCGGCGCGGGGGAGGATAGCGCTCTTCCTCGAGGTCAAGGAGCCACGTGACACGGGGCTAGTGGTCGACCTGGTTAGGGGGCTCGGGGCGTGCAGCTACGTCGCGGCGATAAGCTTCCACGATGAGGCGGTGAGAGAGGCGCTCCGCCTCTGCCCCGGCATGGCCACCGGCTTGGTCTATTTCAGGCCTCCAGGCAGGATACTGGACTGCAAGAGACTGGGCTGCCGGATAGTGCTGCCCCGCTACCCCCTCGCCACCCCCAAGGCCGTGGCCCTCGCGCACCGCCTAGGCCTGAAAGTAGTGGCGTGGACTGTGAACAGCGAGGAGTGGGCGCGCAGGCTTGTGGAGAGGGGGGTTGACGCTATAGCGACCGACTACCCCGACAGGATGGCCAGGCTGAGGGCTAGCCTACGCGGCTAGCCCCTCGGAGAGGAGGGCCTCGAACCTCCTCCTAACCGCCTCCGCCACGTCCATCGTGCCCCTGTCCCCGCCCAGGTCCGGCGTCAACGCGCGGTCCACGGTGAGCGCCTCCTCAACAGCCTTATCCAGCAGCTGCGCCGCGGCTGCAAGCTGTTCGTCGCCGTAGCGGTGGCCGAGGTACTCGAGCATCAGCCTGGCAGCGTGTATAGCAGCGACGGGGTTGGCGACACCCTTCCCGGCTATGTCGAAGCCGGCCCCGTGGACGGGCTCGAACACCGCGGCGGACTCGCCGTACTGGCCGCTGCCGCAGAGGCCGAGGCTCCCTGCGACGCCGGCGGCGAGGTCGCTGAGTATGTCGCCGTACAGGTTCATGGTAACTATTACGTCGAGCTTCTCGGGGCTCCTGGCCATGTTGTAGGCTGCAGCGTCGACTATCAGCTCGCCCGCCTCTACCCTACCCTCGTACCGCCTCGCAACCTCGCGGAAGACCTCGAGGAACAGGCCGTCAGCCACCTTGAGTATGTTAGCCTTGTGAACCGCCGTGACCAGGCGGCGGCCCCGGGAGACGGCGTACTCGAAGGCGAACCTCACAATCCTCTCGCTCCCCCTCCTCGTCACTATCTTCAACGCGTAGGCCTCGTCGCGGAACCTCCCCTCAACCCCGGCGTAGAGGCCCTCAGTGTTCTCCCTCACAACCACCAGGTCGAACACCTTCGGGGAGACCCCGGGGTAGCCCCTGCAAGGGCGGAGGTTGGCGTAGAGGTCCAGCTCCTGCCTTATCAGCACGTTTATGCTACGGTACCCGCCCGGCCCCACGGGGGTCGCGAGAGGCCCCTTCAGCACCGCATCAGCCGAGCGGAGCCTGTCGAGGAACCCTTCGGGGTAGGGGCGGCCGGTCCTCTCGTAGTAGCCGAGGCCCGCCTCAACCCTCTCCAGCTCCAGCCTGTCCAGCACCGGGCCAATCGCGTGCAGAGCCGCCTCCACGACCTCGGGGCCTATACCATCCCCCGGGATGACGACCACGTGGTACCTACGCTTCACGGCGCTCACCAGGGGAGCCTGCCCGTCTTACGGATGTACTCGACTATCCCCCCAGCGGCGAGTATCTCGAGCAGCCTCTCGGGGAGCGGCTGGAACCTCTCCTCCACGCC
>JAADFC010000045.1 GCA_013153105.1 Thermoproteota archaeon | reverse complement strand
CCTGCGGCCTGTGCCGGAGGAGGCCGCGTTCTGGACGGGGGCCAGCGACCACCTCGGCAGGCCCTTCAGCTGGGAGCCCGAGCCCAGGCCGGAGCCGTGGTTCTACGAGTACGGCCTCCTCCCGGTGATAAGGGCGTACCTGCCCAGGCTCGGCGGCCTGAGGGCCGAGACGGGCTGGGCGGGGTTCTACGATATCAGCATAGACTCGCAGCCCGTGGTACACTCTGTCCCGGGGCTGGTCGCCGCCGGGGGGACCAGCGGGAGCGGGATAATGAAGGCCGACGCGATAGGCAGGATAGCCGCCGCCGCGGCGCTGGGGAGGGAGTGGGCGGAGCTGTACGGCGGGGAGAGGTTCAGGGTGGAGTGGCTGGGGCTGCGGGGGAGGAGGGTGGAGGAGGAGAAGCTCGTCATCTAGGCCAGCGCGTCGGCCATGTAGAGCCTCCTCGCCGCCTCCCTGAGCAGCCCCGCCTCCTCCACGCAGCCCGCCGCCTCGAGCCTCGATGCCTCCTCCTCGAGCATCCTCGCCGCCTGCTGGAGGCTCTGCAGCCTGAGCCACGGCGCCCCCAGCCTCGCCGCCTCCTCCGCCTCGTCCATCGCCGCCGCCACGGGGTCCTCGAGCCTCTCGCAGCTCTCCCTGGCGCAGACGCTCCTACAAGCCTCCCTGAGCAGCGAGAGGGCCTCCAGCACCAGCTCCCTTATCCTCTCCAGCCTCTCCACGGGCCCGCCCAGGGGCTCCCCCAACGCTGCGCCGCACCCCTCCACGTGCTTAACCTTTAACCGCGCGTTTAAACGCAGCCTCCGCCCCGGAGGAGCTGCCGGGGCGGGGTGCGGTGGCGCGGACGATAACCGTGTCCGAGGAGGCCTACCAGGCGCTCCGGAGGCTGAAGAGGGAGGGGGAGAGCTTCTCGCAGCTCATCCTCAGGCTGGTGCGTGAGGCGGAGAGGAGGCGGAGGCTGTCCAGCCTCGCCGGCGCCTGGGGGGATGTGGGCGAGGAGGAGGCTAGGCGGATGCTCGAGGAGGCTCGGAGGGAGCTGGGCAGGGGATGGCGTGCATAGTCCTCGACAGCGACCTCCTGATAGCGCTCCTCCGCGGCATGGAGCGGGCAGTGGCGTTCGTGGAGACGCTGGAGAGGGAGGGGGAGGAGCTGGCTACCACGGTGGTGAACCTCTACGAGCTCTACCGGGGCGCGCTCCGCCGCGGCCGCAGGCACGTGGAGGCGGTGCGGGAGCTTGAGCTGCTGCTCGAGGTTCTCCCCCTCGACGCGGGGGCGGCTAGGCTGGCGGCGGAGGAGCAGGCCAGGCTCGAGGCCGAGGGCAGACCCCTGGAGGTGAGGGACCTCCTCATAGCGGCTATAGCCGTCTCCCGGGGCTGCAGGGTGGCGACCTGCAACGTCCGCCACTTCGGCAGGGTCCGGGGGCTGGGGGTGCTGGACTGGTGCCGCGGGGGGAGCCTCGGGGAGGGGTGAGGGTGGCGCCCTACATCCCCGCGCCCCTCAGCGCGGTCCGGGCGGCGCTTGAGGCTGCGTGGGTGGGGCCGTGCGACACCCTCTACGACCTGGGGAGCGGGGACGGGAGGGCAGTGGTGATAGCTGCGAGGGACTACTGTGTCGGCAGGGCGGTGGGCGTCGAGATAGACCCAGTCCTCGTGGAGGCCTCGAGGGCCTACGCGAGGATGTACAGGGTGGAGGACCGGGTGGAGATAGTCGAGGGGGACTTCTTCAGGGTGAGCCTCGAGGGCGCCACAGTGGTCTACCTCTACCTCTACGCGAGCATAAACGAGAGGCTGAGGCCGAAGCTTGAGAGGGAGCTAAGGCCCGGCGCGAGGGTTGTGACGCTGGACTTCCCCGTGCCCGGCTGGACCCCGCTCTACACGCGGAGGCTCCGCGACGAGGGCGACATACTCCGCACCATCCACGTCTACGTGATAGGGCTCAGCGACCAGCGCCACGCCGCGCTGGGCGAGAGGCTATGCTGCTACAACGCGTGGCTCCACGCTCTCGCCCGCTGCCCCGCCGGGTGCCCCCAGGCTGGGCGGGGAGTCAGCAGCCGCAGCCGCCGCGGACCCTCTCCGCGTAGCGGATAGCCTCCTCCACGAGTGCCTCCGCCTGGCCCAGGTACCTCTCCGGCGCCAGCTCCTCGCGGAGCCTCCCGGCGGGTATCCTCGAGGCCACCTCGGGCATCGAGGCCGCGGCCTCCCAGAGGGGCACCCCGGCCTCCAGCGCCCTCCTCGCAGCCTCGCGGGCCAGCCTGTAGGCCTCCGGCCGCGGCAGCCCGGCGTCTATGAGCATGTAGAGCAGCTTCTCCGTCAACACGGTGTACATGGTGCGCTCCATGTTCTCCCTCATCCTCTCCGGGCTGTACCGCAGCCGGTCCAGCAGGGAGAGCGTGTCGAGGAGCATCTGGTCCAGCGTGAGCAGCAGGTGGGGGACGAGGACCCGCTCCGCGCTGCTGTTAGAGAGGTCCCTCTCGTGCCACAGCACTATGTTCTCAAGGAACCCGTGCACCAGGCTCCTAGCCACCCTCGCCAGCCCGCTCACCCTCTCAGCCGTCACCGGGTTCGCCTTCTGCGGCATCGCACTGCTCCCAACAGCCCCGCCACGGTCCTCCCAGACCTCGCCTATCTCCGGCCGCGCCAGCTCCCTAACCTCCACCGCCAGCCTATCAAGCTGGCCAGCAAGGATCGCCAGCGCCGAGGCCAGCTCCGCCAAGCCGTCGCGGGGGGCGACCTGCGTCGAGACGGGGTGCACCGGCAGCCCAAGCTTCTCAGCCAGCCTCCTCCGAATCTCCAGCCCCCGCCCGCCCCACGCAGCCATAGTCCCCACGGCGCCGCCCAGCTTGGCGCGGAGCAGCCTCGGGCGGAGCTGGCAGAGCCTCTCCATGCTCCTCGCAAGCTCATACACGTAGTTCGCCAGCTTAAACCCGAGGGTTATGGGCACCGCGTGCTGCCCATGAGTCCTCCCCGCCATCACCACGCCCCGCGTCTCCCTGGCCAGCCGCGAGAGCCTCTCCACAATGGCGTCGAGCCTCTCGACGAGCAGGTCCAGCGCATCCCTCAACACGAGAGCCCAAGCAGTGTCGACAACATCGTTGCTGGTCAACCCGTAGTGAACCCAACGCGCCGCCTCCGGCCCCGCACGCTCCGCGATCAACTCGACAAGCGCGGCCACATCATGGCCGGTGACACGCTCCCTCTCATAAACCTCCGAGGCCGAGACAGACGCGGCAGCCTCCTCCACCCGCCCAGCGACCCCCCGAGGCGCCACGCCAAGCTCCTCCAGCACCTCCACCAGCGCAACCTCGACAAGCTTCATAGCATCGACAAGGTTCTCCCTGGAGAGCAGCCGCCTCATCTCAAGGCTGCCATAGCGCCACTCAAACACGCAAACCGGGCCAACAGCAGCCCCAGACGGCAACCTGCCCGCCACCCGGCACAGCCGCCAGCCCACAGCAGGCCGGAAAAGAGAGGCTGAGAGCATACCGGGCATGAGCCCGGTGTGGGCCACGCACATACCCCTTAACGAGGCAGACCTCGAGCCGCAGTTGTAGCCGGTCGGCGGACAGCGGCGTGTCTCAGCTAAGACTGTTGCACCCAATGATATAGCGTTTCGGGCTCGCCCCCGCCCACCGCCGGCTAGGAGGGGGTCGGCGAGTTTGTCTCGCTCGTGGGCCCTGGTCTGGCTGGGAGGCGACGCTTCGGGTTATGAGAGTGTAGTCTACAGGCTTGGCGGGAGGGAGGCTGCGAGCGTCCTCGCTCCGGCCGCCCTTGCTAGCCTCCTCGCCGCTGGGCGGGATGAGCCCGAGAAGCTGGTGGTCCTGGTTCCTGAAACCCTGTTCGAGGGGAGCCACTGTGATATGTACCGCCTGCTAGTTGAGGCAAAGACCGGCTACGGCGGCAAGAGGCTCCTGAAGAACGTGCGCGGCAGGCTGGATGACGTGACGCGCCCCGACCAGCTGGCGCATAGGCTTCTCGAAAGGGATGTGGAGTGCGTGGTCGTGCCCCATCCCGGTGTAGCGTCGCCCCTCAAGCTTGAAGCGAGGGGCGGCGGCTACCTGGTCAGCTATGGCCTGCAGGGCGTCTATTCGGCCTCGTTCGACGCTATGGTGAACACAGTCTATGCTGCGCTGCGGAGGCTTGCCAGGAACGGTCTAGACTTGGTTGTCGACCTTACCCACGGTACCAACCTGCTGGTCTCGGCCGCCCTGCTCTCGGCCGCGATGATAAAAGCCGTGTATAAGAGCGGCGAGGCCGCTGTGAAGGCTTACATGGCCCCCGTGCTGGGAAGACCCGGAACGGATACCAGGGTGGAGTTCATAGACGTGACCCCGGCGGTTGAGACTGTTAACACTGTAGCGGCCGGGATAAACGCGTGGATGATGCTGGACGAGCGGCTTCTTCCAATGGAGGCGGTACGGGATATCGGCAGGAGCCTCGGCCCCAGGTACGGCAGGGGGTACAGTAGCGTAAAGTCGCTTGTCGAGAAAACCAGCGAGCTGCTGTGGGCTCTTAGGAGCGGTCAGGTGCCGGTGGCACCTAAGCTGCTGCGCGGCCTCAAGAGGATGCATGGGGAGGCGGAGAAGCGTCTCGAGGAGATGCTGAGCGATAGAGATGCATTGACGCTCCCCGCCCCCTGGGTGCCCGTAGCCGACGCCGCGGCTGTCACAGCGGAGAACCTTGTAAGGAGGCTCCTCAAGGCGTACAATGTTGACACCATGATAGAGTCTGCAGAGAGCCTTGCCGAGAAGGGTATGCCCGACAAGGCCCTGGGCCCTGCAAGAGAGCTTGTAGTAGCCCTCCTCCTAGCGCGGCAAGCCGAGCCCCAGAGCAAGATCAGAGTTGGAGGGGACGAGTGGCAGAAACTCGAAACCCTGCTCCACAACTGCGCCCGCCGGGCGAGCGATAGCAGGGGAGGGCAGCCTCGGAGCCGGGCAGGTCGCAGCGGACTCCCGCTCACCGACAAGGAGCTAAAAAGCTATGAGAGGGCGCGTAGTCTGCGCAACAGGCTTATGCACGGCAGGCTCAGCAGAGAAGAGAACGTTGAGCTAATAGTGACTGATGAGGGCGACCTGGAAGTGGTGACGCACGACACCGGGAAGCCCCTAGAAGCGATAAGAATCGAGAACGTCAAGGAGGTAGCCATGGAGCTTATAACACTGCTCCGCCGCCTGAGAAGCCAAACCGACCCCAAGGACTAGGCTCTCACCAGCTCCTCGACCTTCTCAACGAGTTTCTCGACCCGCTTCATTGCATCCTCCACGTCTTCTCGGGTGCACCAGCCCTCGTAGAAGCAGGTGTGCATGGCGTTTGCCTGGGCCCAGGCGTCGCTGACCCATTCACCCGGCTCTCTCGCCATGCGCCTCTTGTAGTCCCACAGCTCCCCGTGGCTGGTGAGCCTCCTCCCCTCCCTCCAGGCCGCGTAGGCTTTGACTGCGAGCGCCGCCGCCCCCCACAGCTTCTCCGCCGCTTGCCCCACGTTTCCCCTCTCCAGCTCCTCCCGAGCCTGCTCTAGGAGCAGCCTTGCAGCCTCGGCGTACTCCCTCGCCCTCTCCGGCGGGTCGAGGTCCCGGAGGAGTAGCTCCAGCATGTACTCCTCCAGGCTGACGCCCGCCCTGTTGGCTTCGCGCTCCAGCCTCTCGGCGACCCCGCGGGGGATTCTCACTATTACCGCGTCGGCCAACACGTATTCCCGGTTGAATCGCTCGGGCTGCTCGGCTTTAAGGTTTAGAGCCGGTGCGTGAGGGCTGGGAGGCTAATCCCTGGCTCCAGCTTAAAGCTGTTCCACGGGGGGTGGGAGTAGTGAAAGCCTGCCGCGGCGCCGCAGCCCCTCCTGGGGGGAGGGCGTGGAGGGCGGGGGCTACGCGCAGCTGGCGCCTGGGGTTTGGATGAGGGTTGTCCACTGTAGCGGCGAGCTTGTTGTGACCGAGGCAAGGCTTGAGGAGGGCGCCGTTGTTCCGAGGCATAGTCATCCCTCGGTGCAGCTGACCGTGGTGCTGCGGGGCAGGCTGCGGCTGCTGCTCGAGGGCCGCGGCGAGCTGGTGCTGGGCCCCGGGGGCTACGTGGTGGTGCCCCCCGGGGTGGGTCATGAGGCTGTGGCGCTGGAGGAGACGGTGGTGCTCGACGCTAACGCGCCCCTGACGGAGGATAGGAGGAGGCTGCTGGAAAAACTCGGCCACCACTGCCCCTAAGAGGTGGAGCTGTTATCTGGCTACTCCCCTTCCTCCGCTGCTGTGGCTCCTCTGGGGCCCCTGGGGGATGGGCTGGGGGATGTACTCGACTCCCGGCCGGTTCCCGGGCGCCTGGGGGTACAGCTCCATCAGCTCGTAGACCTCGGGGGGCACGTCCGTGTTCACCGGCAGGCCCAGCTGCTTCGCCTTCTCGACTGTTATCGGGTAGTCGTGGGTCCACCTGCCCTCCGTGAGTATCCTCGCTATCTCCCTAGCCTTCTCCTCGCCCATCCTGTCCCGGAGCAGCTCGACTATATGCTCCTGCATCTCCGCTATAGCCTTCTCCGCAACGTCGGCCATGACCAGGGTGACGTCGGAGGCCTTGTCACCCTTCAGCTTAGCCACCTTCACCAGGCTCGGAGCCGGCACCACCGGCCCCTGCGGGCCCATGGACAGCTGGGGGTCGAGGGGGCCGAGCACCGCGTTCGGGTCCATCCTTATCTCATCCGCGGCCAGCGCTATCAGGGTGCCGCCGCTCATCGCGTAGTGGGGGACTATCACAATCTTCTTGGCGGGGTGGTTCCTGAGCGCCCTGGCTATCTGCGCCGCCGCCAGGGCCAGGCCGCCGGGCGTGTGGATTATCAGCGCTATCGGCTTGTTGGGCGGGGTCGTCCTTATCGCGCGGAGTACTGCCTCGCTGTCGTCTATGGTTATGAACCTCTGTATGGGTATGCCGAAGAAGCTTATCCTCTCCTCACGGTGTATCATCGTTATCACACGCCACCCATACTTCTCCTCCATCCTCCTTATCACAGCCATCCTCGCCGCTTCCAGCCGCCTCATCGCGAGCAGCGGCTCGAGCATCGCGTAGAGGAAGAGGAGCCAGAACAAGAGCCACACTATATCCGCCAGGCCCACCATCGGCGCCGCCGGGGCTGCCGCCGCCTGAGGCTCCGCCACGGCCCTTGCACCGGGAGAGAGTGGGGAGCCTTTCAGCTGCCGCGCGGCGTGTTAAAAATACTTGGTTTATTAGGGTGACCGGTTTCCCCCGGTGGATGGGGCTACTTGGCGAGGGTTACAATCTTCTCGTAGAACCAGTTCATCGTCTCGCACTCGGGCCGCTTCTGGGTGAAGCAGTCGCAGCCGGTGCGGCAGCCCCACAGCTCGTTCCTGCCCCACCTCACACCCTCCGGGATGATTGTCTCGACGTCGCCCACCTGGCGGCCGGTGGCGGGGTCTATCCGGTAGCCCCTCACGGGGCCGGTGAAGGGCTCGAAGAGAAGCTCCTTCATGTCCTCGTAGAGCCTCTTTATCTCCTCCACAGCCTTTGCGGGTATCACCTTGGTGTTGAGGGGCGCCAGGTAGACGGCGCCCTCCCTCTCGCCCGCCGTGGACTCGGCTACGGGGCGCCTCCACCTTATCGGGGTGAAGTCGCCTATCCTAGCCCAGACGTCCTCCTTCACGTAGGTGCCAGTCGCGAGCTTGGAGAGGAGGTAGGTGTATATGGGGCCCCAGTCGGCGAGCTGTCCGGTGAGGTGGCTCCGCTCGTAACGCTCCCTGGCCTCGGGCTTGCTCTTCAGCAGGTAGTCTAGCATGTTGCTGTAGTGGCTGAAGCTGTAGACCCCCTTCTCCGCTGCAGCCTCTAGGACCGCGGTGCTATCTTCGGTGAACGCGAGCACGTCCACGTTGTAGTTGTCTATGAGGGTGAGCGCTGCCTGCCGCGCCTTGTCGGGGGCGAACCAGCTGAGGAGCGGCGCCGTCACGTAGACCTCTATCTTCTCGCCGTTACCGCACTTGCCCATAAGCCTGGCGCCGTGGACCGCGCCGAGGGCGTAGGCGTTTATGTGGCGTACCACCTCGGGTATGAGGAAGGCGGGCACATAGCCGACCTTGCAGGTCTCCGTTACGGCTCCGGCGGCGACGCCGTTGAGGTAGTAGAGCTGGTAGAACTCGGCGAAGTAGGTGGAGACGTTGGGGAGGTCGCGGAAGGCCTCCCAGGGGCCGCTGCAGTGGTAGAAGCGGACCTGGGGGTACTCGCGGGCGAGCCTCCTAACCGCGTCCATGAAGCCGTAGCTGGTGGCGAAGACAGCGTCGAACCTCTCGGCCTCCAGGGCCTGCTTTATAGCCTGGTAGGCCTGGTCCTCGCTCACCTTCTCAAGGTACCTGGTCTCGAGGATCCCCCCGAGAGCCTTCTCCGCCTCCCTCCTGCCCACATCGTGGGCGTGGGTCCAGCCGTAGTCGCCTATGGGGCCGACGTAGACCCAGAGGGCGCGTATCCTCCTAGCCGCGCCCGGCGCAGCCGTGGCCTGCTCAGCAGCCGTCTCCACCGGTGTGGGGGAGCCCGTCCCGGGCTGCCCGCCGCCGCGGGTGGCGAGGTAGCCCCCCACGCCGGCGGCCGCGGCGACCACGGCTGCGGCTGCGAGCTTGAGGAAGCCCCTCCTGGTTGTGCGCTCCGCCACCCCCCATCCCCCATGGCGGGGCGGGGCGCGGGGGTAGGGGCTATAACCTGGAGCTACAAGATGGGCAGCCCCCCTATTTTCACGGGTTGATGCAACGAGGCGATGAGGAGGCCCAGCCTACGGGGGCCGACCCTCCCACCCTCGGGGGTGTGAGGCCCCGAGGGGCGGGGTTTGCCGAGCCTCCACGCTGTCCGCCGGGGGGCCGGGAGGGTAGCGGCTGTGAGGGAGAAGGGGAGGCGCTTCGAGGAGGCCAGCCTCGTGCTGGCTGTGGCTAAGGCTTTGAGGCTGGCCAAGCAGAGGTTCACCTACCGCGAGCTGAGCGCCGCCACCGGGGTTCAGGCACCGCTGCTCAGCCGCTACGTTACCGGCAGGAGCCTGCCGAGCCCCGAGACGGCTGCGAGGATCCTCGAGGGGCTGGAGAGGCTTGCTGACCCTCGGCGCGCGCTCGCGGAGAGGATGGCGGAGACTGGGGGCCTCGTCGACACTACGGTGGTGCTCACGGACCCCCTCTACCTGCTGCTGGCCACCCTCCACTTCGCCCGCCGCCACCGGGGGAGGAGGGTGACAAGGATACTCGTCCCCGAGGCGAGCGGCATCCCCCTAGCCACCATGCTCGCGGAGGAGCTGGAGACCCCGCTCACCCTCGCACGGCGCGCCCCCGCAGCCGGCGGCGGGGGAGGCCTCTGCAGCCGCACGCCCCCCGTCTTCTGCGTGGAGCCCAAGAGCATCGGGAGGAGCGACAGGGTCCTGGTGGTCGACGACATAGTCGAGACTGGGGCGACCCTCCGCGCCCTCCGGGAGATAATCGAGGCTGCCGGAGCCACCCTCGCCGGGGTGGCCGCGCTGGTCGCGGTGGGCGAGGAGTGGAGAGAAGTGAGCGGCGTTGGAGAGGTTGACGCCCTGATAACGATCAGGAAGAGGGCCGGGAGGCTGCCGAGTATCTAGCCGCCCATCCCTCCCGGGAGGGTTTAACCCCGCCCACCTCCCCCTCCCTAACGTCCGAGGGATGGACGGGCATCGGAGGGGTGTTCCGGCTGTGGCTGCTGCCTCTGCCGGCGGCGGTGGGGGTGGCGGGCTTAGGGAGGAGCTGCTGCGGCTGCTGGAGCGTGACAGGGAGTTCCGCTATGCTGT
>JAADFC010000091.1 GCA_013153105.1 Thermoproteota archaeon | reverse complement strand
CGAGGCTGTGAGGAGAGCGGTAGCCCAGGCCGTGGCTGGGGAGGGCTAGTCGTATCTTATCACGAAGTCGCTGTACTCGCCCCGGTACGGCTCGAACACTGCGACCAGCCTCTCCACCCGCGCCGCCGGGGGGCCCCGGAGCGCCCACTTCACAACCTCCTCGACATCCCTCCTCCTACCCTCCAGCACCGCCTCCACGCTCCCGTCCGGCACGTTGCGCACCCACCCCGTCACCCCGTGCTCCCTGGCGACGCGCTGCATGTTCGCCCTGAAGAAGACGCCCTGCACCCTCCCGTAGACGCGGAGGTGGACCCGGACAAGCTCCTCGTCCCGCGGGTCCGCCACGCCCCTCACCCCCCGTGGAGGCGCGGGAGCCGCGGGGCTGCGGGGGTAAAACGGGGGGCCGGGCCTTGCCACGGCCGGGCCGCGTCTAGGGCTCCAGGCGGAGGGCCAGCTTCATGCCCTCCACGCGCCAGCTCCTCGCGTCGCTGGGCTCCCGGTCTAGCAGTTCGACCTTCTCGACGCGCACCTCCCTCTTCACGTAGTCCATGTGGCGCTGGAGGGCCTCGCGGAGGTCGCCCTCGGCGTAGACGAGGAGCCTCCTCGCCACGTGGTCGACGGGGAGGTTCAGCTCCTTCCTCAGCACCTGGGCGCGGCGCACTATCTCCCTCGCCAGGCCCTCCAGGAGGCTCTCACGGTCAAGCCTCGCCTCCACGTAGACCTTCACCGGGCCCAGGTCTATCTCCACCACGTCCCCGCCGCCGGCCCAGCCCGGCTTCTCGTCGACGACCTCGACCCTCTTGATGTTGGCGAGCCTCGCGAGCACCGTGGAGGCCTCCTCCAACAGCTCCCTGGACGGGGCGCCCTCGCCCGGGACTATCGCCGCCCGAGGCAGGGGCCAGCGGCGCTTGAGCCTCCTCTCGGTGCGGACGGCGAGCACCCTCTCCGCAGCCTGTATCGCCAGGCTCGCAGCCCTCCAGGCCTCCTCGTCCAGCAGCTCCCCGGGTATGCTCGGCCACTCCTCCAGGTGCACCGTGGACGGCGCCTGGGGGTCGTACTTCCGTGTGAACGCCTGGTGCAGGTACTCGGCGAGGAACGGGGTGAACGGCGCCATCAACGCCAGCGTGGCGCGGAGCGCGGTGTAGAGGGTGTAGTAGGCGGCGTCCTTGCTGGGGGTCATCTCCTCCTCCCACACCCTCGGCCTTATCAGCGGTATGTAGGTGTGGCTCAGCTTCTCCACCACCAGGTCCACCAGCGCCCTCACAGCGTGGTGCATGTTGTCCTCTTCGACGGCCTTGCTTACAGCCTTTACCGCGAGGCTCAGCTCGTAGAGGAGCCAGCGGTCCTCTATCTCCAGCCTCTCCGGCCTCGAGCCCCGGGGCCTCCACTTGTCAAGCTCCATGTAGGTGTCGGCGAACCTGACCATGTTCCAGAGCGTGTTGAGGTGGCCCTCGTAGCGCTTCAGCTCGTCCGGGTCGTAGTTTATGCTCTCCCACGGCGCGCGGCTGAGGAGGAAGAACCTCATCGGGTCCGCGCCATGCTTCTCCATCCAGTCCATGGCCCAGATGACGTTGCCCTTGCTCTTGCTCATCTTCTTGCCCTCCCTGTCGAGCACGTGGCCCTGCAGCAGCACGCTCCTATACGGCTTTGAGCCGTGCCATATCACGCCGGTGACGAGGAGCGTGTAGAACCAGCCGCGGGTCTGGTCGGCGGCCTCGGTTATCCAGGTGTACGGGTAGAGGGTGTCCCAGAGCTTCAGCCACCCATACTGCGCCAGCGCCGCGGTGTGGGCGACGCCGCTGTCCATCCAGACGTCCACCACGAACGGCTCCCGCCTCATCTCGCCGCCGCACTTGGGGCAGCGCAGCCTCACACGGTCGATGTAGGGGCGGTGGGGGTCCTCGGGCACCTCCCCGGGGTCGACAGCCTTGCTCCTCAGCTCCTCGAGGCTCCCCACAACCTCCACGTGGCCGCAGCGGCTGCACTTCCAGACGGGGAGCGGGGTGCCCCAGTAGCGCTCCCTGCTTATACACCAGTCCCTCGCGTTGGCCACCCAGTCCTCCATCCTCTTCTCAGCCCAGCCGGGCGCCCAGCGCATCGAGCGTACCTCGTCCACCATCTTCCGCCTCAGCTCCTCGGTCAGCCTTATGAACCACTGCCTCGACGCGTAGTAGACGAGCCTGGTGCCGCACCTCCAGCAGAACGGGTACTCGTGCCTCACCGTCCCCGCGTGCACGAGCAGCCCCTTACCCTTGAGCACCTCCACAACCTTCTCGCCGGCGTGCTCGAACCAGAGGCCCCGGAAGACGCCGGCGTCGTCGCCGAAGTAGCCGTCCTCCCTCAGGGGGGTGTAGACGGGGACCCCCAGCTTCCTCGCGAGCTCGAAGTCCTCGGGGCCGTGGGCTGGGGCGGCGTGGACCACGCCGGTGCCGTCCTCCATGGTGACCCAGTCGGCGGTGGCGACGGTGTGCATGGGCGGCCCGTGCTCCCTGTGGTAGGGGGCCTCCTCGAGGAGCGGGTGCCAGTACCTCCTCCCAGCGAGCTCCCGGCCCAGGAGCCTGCCGACAACCCTATAGTCCCTGAGGCCCACCTCCCTGGCGAAGGGCTCCAGCCTCTTCTCCGCCACTATCCACCTCTCACCGCCGACGTCCAGCACCACGTAGGCCTCGTCGGGGTGGACGACGGCGAGCTCGTTCGCTATTATAGTCCAGGGCGTGGTGGTCCACGCCACCAGGTAGGTGGCCTCCTCCCCCTCCAGGGGCAGCTTGAAGTAGACGCTGGGGTCGTCCACAGTCTCGTATCCCTGCGCCACCTCGTGGCTGCTGAGCGCGGTGCCGCACCTGGGGCAGCGGGGTACGACGCGGAGCCCCTCGTAGAGCAGCCCCTTCTCATGCGCCTTCTTTATGAACGTCCACACCTGCTCTATGTACCTGGGGTGCCTGGTCTCGTAGGCGTGCTCGTAGTCCAGCCAGAGGCCCAGCCTCTTGCTCGCCCTCTCCCAGTGCTCTATGTAGTAGTCTACGAGCCTGCGGCACTCCTCAACGAAACGCTCCACGCCGTACCGCTCTATGTCCCTCTTACTCCTAAGGCCGAGCTTCTTCTCAACCTCAAGCTCCACCGGGAGGCCCTGCGTGTCCCAGCCCGCCTGGTCCCAGACCCGGTACCCCCTCATCCTCATGTAGCGCAGCTTAACGTCCTTCAGGGTCCGCCCTCTCGCGTGGCCCACGTGCATGAACCCGTTCGCCGTGGGGGGCCCCTCGAGGAACGCGAACACCGGCGCGCCCCGGCGCTCGTCCCAGGTCCTCCTCTTGACCAGCCTGTAGACCTGGTTCTCCTCCCAGAACCTCAGCACCCACCGCTCTACCTCGAGGGGGTTGTAGCGGCTACCCAGCCTCGGAAGCTCCCCCGCGGATAATGGTCATCACCGTGGTAATCGGCGGCCCAGCCCGGGGCCGAGGGCTATAAGCTCAGCGCGCCCCTCCCCCCAGCAGCTCCAGCAGGCTCCCCGGCTCAAGGCCCTGGACGGCTATCCCGAACACGGGGAGGAAGTAGCTGGTGTCAGGCAGAGCCCTCACCGGGGCCCCGCTGCCACTCATCCTGCTCCTCCTCGCTCTCAGCCTCGAACTCCTCCACGCTCGTCACAGCCCACGGCCTCCTCCCCGCCGCCTCGAGGAACGGGTCCGACGGGAACTCCAGCGTCACCCTCCTCGCCTCCTCGTCCACTATTATCCGGACTGTCTCCCCCTCCTACACCCCCAGCCTCCGCAGCAGGCTCCTGGGCAGGTAGATGGCGCCCTTACGCCCCGCCCTCGCCTCCAGCGCCAAGGCCGGGCCTTTCCCGAGGCGCCCGGCGCAGGGCCCCCGCCAGGCCCATACAATGCGGGCCGGGGGCTGCTATTTACCCAGCCCTCCACCGCAGCCGCCGGGGGAGAGTGCAGCCGAGGGACCGGGAGCCATGGAGGCCGAGGGGCCCTACGAGGACATAATGGAGGAGCTTCGGGAGGTACTCGCCAAGCTGCCCTGCCCAGGCTTCGCCCACGCGCCCCACACGGCCGACGTGCTCATCGTCGCCCGGGGGAGGACGCTGGAGGAGGCGTTCGAGCAGGCCGCCCTCGGCGTCTACGAGGTTATAACGGACACGAGCAAGGTCGAGCCGAGGGAGGAGAGGAGGGTGGAGGACAGTGGGGTCGACCTCTACCAGCTCCTCTACAGGTGGATAGAGGACCTCCTCTACTACACCGACAGCGAGGGCCTGGTCTTCTCTAGGTTCAAGGTCGAGGCTATAGAGAGGGTTGGGGAGGGCGAGGAGGCGGAGTACCGGATACGCGCCCGGGCGTGGGGCGAGAAGTTCGACCCGGAGCGTCACCCGCACCGCACCATAGTTAAGGCTATGACCTACGCTATGATGGAGATAGTCAAGGAGAACGGGTGCTGGCGCGTCCAGTTCGTCGTCGACATCTAGCCCCCGCGCCGGCTTAAACCCTCGCC
This sequence comes from Thermoproteota archaeon, assembly GCA_013153105.1. Classification (GTDB taxonomy): domain Archaea; phylum Thermoproteota; class Thermoprotei_A; order Sulfolobales; family Pyrodictiaceae; genus QNYQ01. The sequence goes on along the minus strand of JAADFC010000091.1, from coordinate 5,644 downwards.
TCCCCCGTCGCCCCCGGGCTATCACGATATAACGGGGGTTTAGCGACGGAGCCCCCAGGGGGCTCAACATCCTGGAGAGGTGGCTAGGCCGTGAGCGCGAGGATGCCGCTCAAGAGGATAGGGCCCTACGAGTGGATGATACCCAAGGGCGCTAAGCCGTGTATGAGGGTGCCGGCGATAATCTTCGCCGACGACTTCCTGCTGGAGAAGATGAAGGGCGACCTCACCCTCGTCCAGGCCGCCAACGTGGCGTGCCTGCCCGGGATACAGAAGTATAGCATTGTGATGCCCGACGGCCACCAGGGCTACGGGTTCCCCATAGGCGGCGTCGCAGCTATGGACCCCGAGGAGGACGGCGTCATCAGCCCAGGCGGCGTGGGCTACGACATAAACTGCGGCGTCCGCGTCATAAGGACCGACCTTGACATCAAGGATGTTAAGCCGAAGCTCCGCGAGCTTATAGACGAGCTGTTCCGCAACGTGCCCAGCGGCCTGGGCAGCACGGGCAAGATAAGGGTGAGCGTCCAGGAGCTCAACAAGGTCCTCGCCGAGGGCGTCATGTGGGCCGTCCAAAAGGGCTATGCGTGGGCCGACGACCCGGAGCACATAGAGGAGAGGGGCAGCTGGAGCCTCGCCGACCCCAGCAAGGTGAGCGAGCGCGCCAAGAGGAGGGGCGCCGAGCAGCTCGGCACCCTTGGCAGCGGCAACCACTTCCTCGAGGTCCAGGTCGTCGACAAGATCTACGACCCGAAGATAGCGGAGGTCATGGGTATAACGCATGAGGGCCAGGTTGTGGTGATGATACACACGGGCAGCAGGGGCCTCGGCCACCAGGTCGCCAGCGACTACCTCATGATAATGGAGCGCGCCATGAGGAAGTACGGTATAAGGCCGCCGGACAGGGAGCTGGCGAGCGTCCCGTTCAACAGCAGGGAGGGCCAGGACTACGTCCGCGCCATGGCCGCAGCCGCCAACTTCGCGTGGACCAACAGGCAGCTCATAACCTACTGGACCAGGGAGAGCTTCGCCAAGGTCTTCCACACGGACCCCGACAAGCTGGGCATGAGGATAGTCTACGACGTAGCCCACAACATCGCCAAGGTCGAGGAGTACGAGGTGGACGGGAAGAGGAAGACCCTGGTGATACACCGTAAGGGCGCCACCCGCGCCTTCCCGCCCGGACACCCGCAGATACCCAAGGACTACCAGAGCATAGGCCAGCCCGTCCTCATACCCGGCAGCATGGGCACCGCGAGCTACATACTCGTCGGCGTACCCACCGGCATCAAGGCCTGGTACACGGCGCCCCACGGCGCGGGCAGGTGGATGAGCCGCGCAGCCGCCAAGAGGACGAAGAGGTACGACCAGGTGGTGAGGGAGCTGGAGCAGAAGGGCATACTGATAAGGGCCAGCAACCGCGCCACCGTAGTCGAGGAGATGCCCGAAGCCTACAAGGACGTCGACCGCGTAGCCTTCGTCGCCGACAAGGTCGGCATAGCCAAGACCGTGGTGAGGCTCCGCCCGATAGCCGTAACCAAGGGCTAACCCCAGCCAGTCTCACCTCCCTCCCTGTTTTCCCTCCACACGCCCGCTCGTCAGGTTTTGCAGCGAACACAGCCCCCGAGCCACCGGGGCTCCTGGTGACACTGCTTGGGTGAAGCGCGGAGGCTGATAGGCCGCAGGGTGGAGCTTGCACGCCTGCTGGAGGGGACACGGCCGGCTTCCGTGAGAACTATACCCGTGGTTGTCGGGCCTAGTGGAGTGGGGAAGACGAGCCTCGCCCGCGCCGCAGCCGTGGCCCTCCACGAGAGGGGCTACATGACCTACCACTTTCTCGTGGGCAGACGCGTAGAGACGCTCGGCGACCTCTACAACGTGCTCGTATCCACGGCCAGCGTCTCCTATGCATCAATGCTGCGCGAGGCGCTCCAGGCGGTGGCCGCGAAGGTGTTCCGGAGCCTGCTCGGCGAGGACTGGTATGAACAGATGCCGTCCGCCGCAGCTCGGCTGGAGAGGAGCATCTACGACATCCTGGCGGAGCTCTTCCTCGAGCTTGCGAGGGACGCGAAGAAGAGGGGCAAGAGGGGCGTGGTAGTGTTCATCGACGAGGCTCAGAACCTGCTACAGAAGCTCGACTCCGACGAGAGCTTCCGAGCAGCGAGGCGGCCGGGTTCCAGGCGGTGCTTGTGACCGGTGAGTACAGGTTCCAGCGGCGCCTCATGAGGTACAGCCCCAGCCCCGACTATATTGACACCTTCTACCTCGGCGAGATGACTAGGGGCGACGCGCTCAGCCTCTACCGCTATTTCAGGGGTGAAGAGCCCAGGGAGGAAGAGAAGGTGGTGGTGGAGCAGGGCGTCGGCGGCCACCCGGGCCTCCTGAAGGAGATAGCGAGTAAGTGGGGTCTCAGCTATGTGTGCAGGTATGTTAGGCGTGTGCAGCAGATAGTGGTTGAGCACCGTCTCAGCCTGGCTGAGGACGGCGAGGCGCTGGCCGAGGAGCTTGAAGAGATGCTCGAGAAGCTCGCGGAGAAGCCGTTGGCGCGGACGGCGAGGCGTGTGGAGGTTCTGGACGAGCTTGTGGAGCGGGGTGTGCTCCAGTACGGGTGCAGCGTCTACCTCGGCATATACGAGTGGAACCGGGACTGCGGAGGCGACGCCGGCGGGGTCGAGGGGCTCGAGTGTGGAGGCGGCGGCTGGTGCGGCGGCCTCGACGTCGTGGCGCCTGCCAATAGGCTTATGCGTATAGGCCTCCTGCTCGCGGTGGATAGACGCCCTGAGATACCGGAGCCGGTGCGCCGCCTCTGCAGGGTCTAGCCTCCTCTAGCCCCTCCCTCCGGGAGCCAGCCTCCTCGCAACGTAGAGCCCGCTGTTGGCTGTGAAGGCTCTGCCCGCGGCGTGCATGGCTATCCTGGTCTTCTTGAGCTCCCAGCCGTAGCGGGGGTTGAACAGCTCCGGGTCAGCCTTGGCCTCGACCACGTCGGCTACCACTAGGTAGACGTCCTCCGCCACATCCTCGACGACGCGGTGCACCCGGGCGGCTATGTAGCCGAGGGGCCTTGGGTGGGCGAGCCTCGGCGCGGCCACGCTGGTCTCCTCGAACCTGGCGCCGAGCAGCTCGGCCTTGTCAACCTCCCTCCCCGAGGTGGTGCCCGCAGTGTAGATGAAGTCGCGCTGCTCTATGGGGAGCACGTTGACAGTGAACGCGCCGGAGGCCAGCGCCAGCTCAGTCGTGTAGGCCTCCTTGTCGAAGGCTGCGACTATCCTCGGGGGCTCCTCGCTTAGAGGCATCACCCAGCTGGCAGCCATGAAGTTGACCCTGCCCTGGGGGCCGCGGGCGACGATGATGTAGGCGGGGCGGGGGTGGAGGATGTAGTACCACCTATCCCCGGCGTCGACATAGCCCGAGGCCAAGGCTCGCACGTCCTCCACAGCGCCTCAGGGCTAGGGGCCTCTCCTATAATCCCGGAGGTGCAGGGGCCGCGGCGCCGGCGGCGGAGGAGGGGTGCCCCAGGGGTGGCTGGCGGGGCGGCGGTGCTGGCGTCGCTGGCGCTGCTTGTCGTGTCCTCCGCTGTTATAGGCGAGGGCCGCCGGGTGGGCCGCTTCACCGTCCACCGGTGGCATGCAGCCCTCGCGCTGGGGTTTGCGCTGGTCGCCCTCGGCGTGGTGCCTCCGGGGCGGGTGCTGGAGTACGTGGACCTGGACGTCCTCGGCCTCGTCTACCTGATGAGCATCGTTACCGGCTACCTGGAGGTCTCCGGTATCCCCTGGCTGGTCGCCCGCAGGGTCGCGGGGCTCGGGGGGAGGAGGGCGTTCTACGGCACAGTCATGGTCTCCGGGGGGCTCAGCATCTTCCTCGAGAACGTGAGCGTCATCTACCTCCTAGCCCCTATAGCGTTGAGCGTCGCCGTGCGGACAGGCCTCGACCCCCGAGCCCTCGTGGTCTCAATGGCCCTCGCCGCGGATATGACGGGCTCCGCGACCATGGTCGGCGACCCCCCGGCGATAATGACGGCGGGCTACCTGAACCTCAACTTCCTAGACTTCATAGTCTACCGGGGCAGGCCCTCGATGTTCTTCTACACCGTCGCAGCCATGGCCGCCGCGGCCGCGGTGGTCACCCTCCTCTACGCGGGCCGGAGGCCCAGCTGCAGGCCCTCCACCGCAGCCGCCTCCGCGGGGGCTGAGGCCTCCTGGGACAGTGTGGACAGGGTGTTCATAGCCGAGGTCCTGGCTCTCGTGGCGGTTAAGATAGTGCTGCTCAGCATCCGCGACGTGGTCCACATACCCCTCACGGCAGCGGCGCTGGCTGCGGTGGCCGGGATAACGGTTCTCAGGATCCTCCACCGCGACATGGGGAGCGTCAGGAGGGCCTTCTCGATGCACGACATTGAGACGCCGCTATTCCTCGCGGGCACCTTCATAATATCCGGGGGCTTCGTGGAGACGGGCCTAGCCGCCTCCATAGCGGATGCCCTCTACCGGCTCTCGGGCGGCAGCTTCCACGCCGCCAGCCTGATGTTGATACTCTTCTCCGTCGCGGCCAGCGCGGTGATATACAACATACCCTACGTGGCGGCCATGCTGCCGGTAACGGTGGACCTCGCCTCCAGGCTCGGCGTCGACCCGGTGCTCATGGCCTGGTCGCTCCTGATAGGCGCCACGCTGGGGGGCACCCTCACCTACATAGGGGCGATAGGCAACTACGCGGCGGTCCGCTACCTCGCCCAGCGCGGCTGCCCCGTCACCTTCACCGGGTTCATGAGGATATCAGTGCCCTTCACCCTGACGAGCGTGGCGGTCGGCACCCTCCTCTTCATAGCCTCATGGTGGTAGCGGCGGCCCGGTAGAGCACCGGCCCCCCGGGGCCCCCGTGCCGGTAGACCGGCGGCTCCAGGGGCTCCACGCCGGGCGGGAGCAGCTCCAGAGCCTCACGCAGCACCCTCGCCGCAATCCCCGGGTCGAGGGAGGAGGGCGCGTAGACCCAGACCACGGCGGGGCGCCTGAGAACGGTCTCGACACGGTGCACCCAGCTGGGCTCCCTGGGCGAGTTCACCCTCGATACCAGGGCGGCGAACAGCCTGGCCCCCACCCTCGGGGGGAGGCGCAGCTCCCAGGCCCCCCGGAGGAGGGGGACCAGCCTCGCGGGGGTGGCGCGGCTCCTGCACACCCTCGGGCGGAGCCTCTCGACCAGCCCCTCCAGCGCCGCCCAGCTGGGCGCGAGCCCCTCCTCGGAGGCTAGGTGGGCGAGGCTGGAGGCCAGGGTGGGGCTGCCGCAGAGCCTCTCCACGCTCTCCTCGACGGTCACCCTGACCTCTTCGGAGTCGAGCACCTCCGCGTAGACCCTCCCAGAGTCTACCGCTATCTCGCCGGAGGCTATCATCTCGAGGAGTATCTCCAGCGCCCTCCTACCCCGAGGCGGCGCCCCCCGCAGCGCCTCGAGGCGGACGCTCCAGCTCTCAGCCTCCGAGAGGAGCGCGTGCAGCCTGGCGATCCTCTCCAGCGCCTCCTCCACAACGTTCTTCTTAACCTTGTTCACCTTGGAGAGGTGCTTCACCAGCCTCTTATCCCTCCCACGCACCGCCTCCACGCTGGCCTGGAGCGCCTCGAGGCACCTCCCGCAGGCGGGGACGACCCGCTCGAGA
>JAADFC010000062.1 GCA_013153105.1 Thermoproteota archaeon | reverse complement strand
AGGCGGCCAGGCTCGACGTTGAACCTCTCCCGCAGCACGTGGTCGAGTATCCCGGCGAGCCTGTAGAGCTTGTAGACTATCGAGGTAGTCACTCTGTCGAAGCGTGTGCCGAGGAGGTTGTACCTTGAATAGACCCTCCTTTTCGCAACCTGGAACGGCTTGTAGCGCTCAGCCTCCTCCAGGAATAGTAGGAACGCCTTGACCTCCCGCTTCGAGGGCTTCAACGCGAGTCCACCTGTAGGCCCAGCTCCTCGGCGAGCTCCTCGCGGGCCTTCACCAGGAGGTACATGGTATCGTTGTACGCTGCGTACACGTCGCTGCGGAGAGCCTCGGCTGCTATGGCGGCGTTCATGTATTCCACCTCGGTCCTCCTCCCAGCCTCGAGGTCCTGGAGCATCCTCGGGTAGCAGCCCCTCACGCCAAGCAGCTCGTAGGCGGCGTCAACCGGGCTCCTCAGGGGCTTGACACCCCTCCTCTCCATTACGAGCATAGCCTCCCTGGCCAGCGACTCCACCAGAGCCCTCCCATGCTTCAGCCTCGCAACACTCGAGAGAGGCACCCCGAGAAGCGCGGCCACAGGCTGCACGGAGGCGTGGGCCGCAGCGTAGTCCCAGAGCAGCCTCACACGGTCCCCCTCCGGGTAGCGCCTCACACGGAACCCGAGCCTGCCCAGCGCCTCCGCCGCCTCCCCCGCATCCCCCCCGGCTGCGGCTGCCACGCCGGGCGCGTAGGAGACACCCTCCCCCGTCTCTGACGCGCACGCGTAGAGTGCGAGGAGCCCCGCGCCGGGCTCTGCGAGGAGGCGCTCAAGCTTCACGGTCGGCTGCACATAGGTGACGGTGTCCGCCCTTAGCCTCCCCCTGTCGAGGCCGACCGCGTCCCAGGCCCTAACCGCGACCACGAGATGGCCAACCTTAACAGCCTGGAGACGGCCGGCATGGTACGCATCGACCCTAGCGAGCGAGTCCAGCCCATCCCCCCGGAGCCTTATGCCCCCACGCGCTATCTCCGCAGCCCGCCTCTGCCGGAGGCAGAACACCGCCACCCTCCTACCCCCAGCCGCGAGGGCGGAGGCTACTAGGCTGCCCACAGCGCCGCAGCCAAGGACACCCACATCGTATTCCATGGAGCCGCAGCCCCTCCCCAAGTACCCCCGCTCCTATAGCGAGCCCCCCCAGCCCCCGGGAGGTTAGATGCTACCCGAAGGCCCCCGCCGTCCCGGATAATTTAGGGCTCAACCGCCCCCGGAGGCCCACAGCGGCGTGCATGGGGCGGCGCGGCTATGCAGCGGCTCGAGCTGCTCGGCAGGGTGCTGCACCGGACCCATAACGGCTACGTGGTGGTCGACGTGGCGGCCCCGGAGAGGCTGCCGCCGCTCGGCGTCCCCGTGTACACTGAGGACCGTAAGCGTGTTGGCGTACTGCTAGACATAATAGGCCCGGTAAAGAAGCCCTACGCTGTGGTGAAGCCGGACTCCCCCGAGCTCAACGTGGAGAAGGGGACACCCCTCTACTACAGGAAGCCGCGTCCGCCGCAGCGGAAGCGCGGCAGGCGCACGCGGGGCGGTGGGGGCGCGAGAGGCGCGAGAGGGCGTAGAAAATGAACCCCAACACGTGCCCCCCCGAGCACATAGTCTTCGACGAGATACGCGGCGAGTACGTCTGCACCCTCACCGGCGAGGTGGTCGAGGACGCTGTAATAGACACGGGGCCCGAGTGGCGCAGCTTCACCGAGGAGGACAGGCTTCGGAGGAGCAGGGTCGGCGCGCCCCGGACCGCGCTCGTCCACGACTACGGGCTCACCACCTACATCCGCCCCCAGCGCCGGGGCGACCCGCGCCAGTACAAGCTCGCAGCGCTCCAGGCGAGCCTCCGCACGCGCGGGCAGAAGAGGCTCATAGAGGTCCTCCGCGAGGTGAATAAGGCCGCCGCGAGGCTCCACCTGCCCGCCAGGGTGGCCGAGACAGCCGCGATCCTCCTCCGCAGGCTGGAGTCCATGGGGCTGATAAAGAAGAACAACATGGCCGAGTACGTGGCCGCCGCGGTGTATGTCGCGGCGAAGATGGAGCGCCACCCGGTGCCCCTCCAGGAGGTCATAGACGCCCTTGGAGTGGATAGGCAGGCCATCTGGCGTGCAACCATAAACATATACAACAAGCTGAAGGTGACCCGCTCCCGGGCCCCCAAGCCTGTCGAGTTCGTGCCTAGGCTGGCATCCAAGCTCAACCTAAGCCCAGAGGTGGAGATGCTGGCGAGCAGGTTCGCCCATCTACTCCAGGAGACGGGGCTGGCGCAGGGCAAGCCGCCCATGGTGCTCGCGGCGGCCTCCCTCTACCTGGCCTCGATACTCCTCGACGAGAAGAGGAATCAGACCGAGATAGCCAGGGCGGTGGGTGTCACGGATGCAACGATAAGGAACCGCTACCGTGACATAGTGGACCATTTCTACATAGAGGTCCGCCTCTGACACCATTGGGTTCCTTATAAATCTCCTGGAGCGGGTCAGCCCAGAGTAATATTATAGGGGGCCCTGTCTCAACTGGTACTTGCAGCCCTCCCGGGTGCGAGGGTATACACGCCAATCACCCCTGCACAGTCGAGGGCACCGGTGGCAGGTGGGGGATGTACGGTGGACCCGCTCTCGGGTGTCGAGCCGCAGCTCGGCCAGAGGAAGAGCGGGCTCGAGGCGCTGGAGGAGAAGGCGCTTGAGATTATCAGGGAGCGCGGCGACGAGGGCATATACCAGCACGAGCTGTGGAAGGCCCTCGGCCTCGACAGCAGGGAGGGCTCCCGGCTGGCGCTCCGCCTCCTCAAGAAGGGGCTGATCGTCAGGGAGCCGGCGGTCCACAACGGCCGGAGGACCTACAAGCTCTTCCTGGCCAAGCAGGAGAAGAGGCAGGTCAAGCTCGAGGTCCGCATAGGCGGCGCTATAGAGATACCCTGCTTCACCTGCCGCCACATGGAGAAGTGCTACGTGGGCGGCTTCTTCGACCCGACAACCTGCCCCATACTGCGCAGGTGGCTCGACGCCAAGACTACGGCTGTGAAGAAGGCCCTCGGCCGCGGCTAGGCGAGAGCCTGCGCACCGCCTCCAGCACCACCCAGTGGGGCGCCTCCGTCTTAACAGCCCTCGGGTCGAAGAGGCTCCTCGCAGAGCGGTAGCCGAGCCTCTCCAGCTCCTCGGCCAGCAGGGCCGGGCTGGGCATGTTGACCCGCAGGAGGCTCGCGAGCCTGTCGACCCGGTAGTAGGGCTTCTCTATGCTGCACTCGCGGGCGAAGCCCGAGAGGAACCTGGCCGCCCTCTCGCCCTCCGCGAGGCTGCCCGCGAGCCTCTCGGCCTCGGAGGCCATCCCCTCCACGATCTCCCTGTCGCAGAGGGGGCCGGTGTAGAGGGGCCCCACCACCACGGGGGCGCGGCTGCCGCAGACTGGGCAGCCTGGGGGCTGGAGCCTCGGGAGGCCCGTGTAGCCGCAGTCGCCGCAGTAGACGCCGTAGCCGAGCTGCTCCAGGCTCCGGTCCGCCCGGCCGGCGCCGCGGCGCAGCTCCGCGTAGACCCTAACGTAGTAGTCGCTATAGTAGGCTAGGAGTATCCGGGCCCCATACTCGTGGGCCGCGGCCCGCCTTATGATGTAGCCGGCGAGTATCCTGACGGCCTGCTCCTTCTCCCACGCAGTCCTCCCTGGCCGCACCTCGTACCTCCTGCGCAGCGCCCTGGGGTGAGTACCTGACAGGGGAGCCGTGTCTGTGGCTGTAACCGCGACAACACCGCCCGGGCCCAAGGCTTCTATGGCGGTATCCAGGAAGGGCAGGGGGCTGCCGAACGGGTCTATGTCGATTATAACCGGCCTTATCCCCCTGCGGCGGAGGCCGCCAAGAAGCTCGTTCGCGTCTAGGTTGAACACTGTAACGCGGTCAGATACGCCGTTCCTCTCCGCGTTAACCCTTATCAGCGTCGCCGAGTCCGGGTCTATATCATTAGCCACAACCCTCGCCTCGGCCTCGAGCGCGTACCGGACAGCCCTCACCCCAGTACCCGCCAGAGGCTCAACAACCACCAGCTCCTCGAGCCCCCTAAGCCGCCTGTAGACGCGGGCGAAGACAACGGCGATATCCCGGCCGAAGCGCATCCTGGGATTATAGAACACCGGCGCCCACGCAGGCTCGTAGACGCCGTCGCTGCGGAGGTAGTCCCTCATACGAGGCACGAGGACCCGAGCCTGGCCCTCGACAACCTCCTCCACGGGGAAGCCCAGCCCAGCCAAGGGAGGGAGCCCCACGCCGGGGCCGCTGGATGGCAGGGGAAACTAGGGCGGCGCCGCGCGGGAGAGGGGGCTACTCGTAGCCCAGCTCCCTCCTCACCCTGCGAGCCGCCTCGACCATGTTGCGCAGCTTCTGGCGTGCAATCTCCCTGGGGAGCCTCTTGAGGCCGCAGTCGGGGTCGACGTAGACCTTCTCCGGCGGTATGATATCCATGTCGAGCAGCCTCTTTATGTCCGCCACAATCTCGTCCACCGTCTCGACGCGGGTGCTGTGGACGTCTATAACCCCGTAGCCCAGCTCCTTGTCGTAGCCGTACTCCTTAAGGAAGGGCAGCAGCCTGAAGTTACTGTTCTTGAACTCGAGGTCCAGCTGATCCACGGGGAACTCGAGGGCGTAGGGTAGAACCTTCTCTATACGTCCAAAGCATATGTGCACAATCTTCTTCGCATCGATACCCTTCAGCATAACCTCGAGGGCCTCCTTTAGCAGCTCGGCCTCCTCCCGGTAGGGCCTCGTGGAGAGAGCAGGCTCATCCACCTGGATGAACTTCGCACCACGCCTGGCAAACTCCTCTATCTCCCTCCTCAAAACCTTCGCCATCGCTATAACGGCCTCACGCCTATCACCATACCGCAGGTCGAAGCTCCAGTCAATCATCGTGTAGGGCCCGGTGATTATCGCCTTGACAGGCCTCCCCCGCGCAACGCTCGTAGCGTACTCCCAGTCCATCACAGCCATAGGACCCCTATACTCCAAGTCGCCCTCTATGATGGGCTTGCGGAAGTAAACGTTATCGAATATCCTGACCCAGTCGCCCGGCCGGTAGCCGCCCATACGCTCAGCGAAGTAGACAACCATATCCTCCCTCGCCTGCTCCCCGTCGCTGAGCAGGTCAACACCCGCCCAGAGATAGTCCTCAACCACAGCCTTTATGGCAGGCTTAACAAGCTCGTGGAAAGTCTCCTCGTCTATCTCCCCCCTCTTCCTACGCCTAATCGCCTCCGCCGCCTCGGGCATCAGGGGATAGCTGCCAACCACCGTCGTAACAAGCGCCCTGGGGAGCCTGTACTCGGCCAAGCCAGCACCCCAAGGAGAAGCCGCGGCGCAGGCCGAGGAAGCAAAAGCGTTTTCCACCCGAGGCCAACAAGCCTCGGAAAGGACGTCCCTCATCACAGCCAGCCTTCAGAGATTAAGGCCCTCTTCACCGGCGTGAAACAGTAGAAGAGTAGGGTGGTGGGCCCGCCGGGATTTGAACCCGGGGCCACGGGGTCTCTCGCCAGGCCCCCGTGGGGCCTTGGTCCCGAGTCGGGCGCGCGGCCCGGCCGCGCCGGGCCAGACGCGTACCCCGCATCCTACCAAGCTAGACGACGGGCCCACCCACCGTGTCCCTGGGCCCGCGCCCCGTGAAGAGGAAGGGGCCCAGCCGGGAGAGCCGCTATAAGCCTTACCCGACCAGCCCCTCCAGCCGGGCTAAATCCTGCCCTCCAACTCCTTATCCAGGACCACGAGCTTCCTACACTTGTCACGGATAGACCTCACGAACTCGATGCCTGCATCAATATCCTCAAACACTAGTGTATAGAGACGACTTGGAGTCCTAGCCTTGACCTTGAGAACCCTAACACGCCGCCGGCCCTCCTCGGTCTCCTTCCTCCGGTACCCAAGCTTGACCCTGCACTCGCTCGCCCGGTCCAGCACCGCGAGGAACTCCTCGCGAGTCCTAAGCTCGGCCGGCATCCAGACCCCCCAGCGGAGCATCGAGGCCCCGGCCACCGGCGTTAATTAAGTATTGAGGCCGCCCCGCCCCGAGGGCCTCAGCCTAGGTGTTGATCCTCACCCGGGTCGGCCTCGGCTGTACACGTCACCGCCCCTGGGGGGCGGGGCGGCCCCGTGCCAGGCTCTACCACAGCTTTTGCTCGAAGCTTGTCAGCCTTATCCCCCGCCTCCTGGACACTAGCACCATCTCCTCTATCCGTATGCCGTAGCGTCCCGGTATGTAGACGCCGGGCTCTATTGTAATCACCATCCCCTCCCGCAGTACCGTCTTACTGTTGAAGGTAACCCTCGGAGGCTCGTGGACGTCTATGCCTATGCCGTGGCCTAGGCTGTGTATGAAGTACTTAGAGAGACCATACTTTTCAAGAACGCGCCTGGCGGCTGCGTCGACCTCGGAGGCCTCCACGCCGTCGCGCACCACGTCGAGGGCAGCGTTAACCGCGTCGAGCACGCCCTCTGCAACGTGCCGGAACTCGGGGGGCGAGCTGCTGCCGTAGAATAGGGTGCGTGTCATGTCGCTCGAGTAACCCATGTACTTAGCCCCGAGGTCTATGAGTACTGGCGTGTGGCTCTTCAGCCTCCTGCGGTGCGAGGGCTGGGCGTGGGGATACACGCTGTTAACCCCGAACGCCACTATCGGCGGGAACGAGTAGTCCTCGGCGCCGAGCCTCCTCATCTCATAGTATAGCAGGCCCGCTATCTCCGACTCCGAGACGCCCTCGTGGAGCGCCTCTATAGCCTTCTCCAGCGCCGCCTCAGCTATCTCGGCGGCGGCCCTCATCCTCTCAATCTCCCAGGGCTCCTTTACCATGCGCATCTCAGATATATGCTTGGAAACGTCCTCCACGTCCTCACACTTCCCCCTGGCGGCCTCCCAGACGCTGTGCGCGGAGGCGGCGAGGCCGCAGCTTCTGCAGCCCAGCAGAGACGAGGCCGCCTCTAGAGGGTGCTTCTCCACGACCTCAACAGCCTCCCCCGCCACCAGGCCGCCGGGCAGCCCGTAGGGCGCATACGCCACGACCTCTACATCGCCTAGCAGCCCCTCAGCCCCCAGCTGGTCGAGTGCACTGAGATACTCCAGTACCGGCACCAGGAGGAGGGCGCGCTCCCTGCCCAGAGCCAGGACGCCGGCCCCCCGGTAGCCGGTGAGGTAGAAGACGCTGCTCTCATCGGCCACCACTAGCATGCAGCGCTTCTCGTCTAGAAGCTCCCTGCGGAGCCTCTCAAGCCTAGCCAGGTACCTGCGCGCCTCCACGGCTTCCACGCCCGCATACGGCTTGGGCAAGCTCCCTACCCGAGCGGTGATAGGCTATACGGCAGCCCACACGAGGATCAAGCACGCCCTCGGGGAAGCAGCGCGCGAGCCTCGACGTGAGCAGCGCCTCCTCGGCGACCAGCTGGTGGACGGGTATACCGTAGCTGCATGCTATCAACGCCTCAAACAGCGTCCCTATACCGCCCCCCAGCACGGCCAGCGCCTCGCCGCTCCTAACCAGGATGCTGCTCCTCTCCCTGACATCCAAGCCCGTCCTAACCACTATAGCATCACCGGGGAACACGTCGCCCTCGTAGACCTTCGGAATAACCATTACAACCCTCAGCCCCCGCTGGAGGGCCGCATCGGCTACAACCCGCATCAAGCCGCGGTAGCCGCCGAGGAACAGTGTAGCCCGCGGGCATAGGCGCGCAAGCTCCCCGACGAACGCCTCAGCCTCAGCAGCCAGCCCGCGGGGAGGCTCGCCGCTGTAAGCGGCGACGGCCAGCTGCACAGCACCGGGCACCCCCGAGGCCCCCGCAGGGGTTAGGAGCAGTCCCCGGTTCCCTCTCCCCGGGCGTGTGCGGGTCTAAGACCTTGGATAGAGGCGGAGGCTGCGCGAGGGCCGGTGAGTCTTGATAGTCTCCGAGCGTCTGCTCGCCCCGGTGGACATAGTTGTCGACAGTAGGGAGGCCTCGAAGAACCAGGATGTAGTCGAGGAGCTGAAGCGCCGCGGGCTCCGGGTGGCGGTTCTCGAGCTCAGCGCGGGCGACTACTACCTTCCAGCGCCGCAGCCGTCGAGGGCGGTGCTTGTCGAGCGTAAGACTGTGACGGACTTCCTCAACAGTATACGGGATAACCGCGTCTGGGACCAGGCGCGCCGCCTCCGCCAGGCGGCTGAGACGGAGGGCGTGAAGGTTGTGATAGTGCTCGAGGGCTGGCTTGGCGTAGTGGAGAAGCGTACCCGCTGGAGGCTCTCCTCGGTGCTCAGGGTGCTCGACGAGCTCATACTAGACTGGGGCATACCAGTCCTCCCCTCGCACAGCAAGAGGGCTACCGTGGAGTGGCTCGCCGCCAAGGCGAAGAGCCTGGGGCGCGCTGATGAGAAGCGGATTCTGCGCCTCCGCGTGGAGAAGAAGCCTCCGGGGCTGCGGGAGCGGATACTCTACGTTGCCGAGGGCCTCGCGGGCCCCGTGCTGGCCCGGCGTCTACTCGCGCGGTTCCGCACCCTCCGCAGGCTAGCCAACGCCTCGGTGAGCGAGCTGATGGAAGTCGAGGGTATAGGGGAGAAGAGGGCACGCGAGATATACGCTGTGCTCAACACGCCCTGGGACGAAGGCGAGGAGGCGGGCGGGGACGCCCGCGGCCAAAAACGGGGCTAGCCCCTCCCCTAGAGGAGCCCGGGGTTACTCGTTTATCTCCTCGAAGTGTATTATGTTGACGGGGCAGGCCTCAGCGGCGGCCTGCACACAGTCCTTGAGGTCGGCGGGGACTATGCCCTGGCTGGGGTCGTTGTCGATGCGCCACTTGGCTACTATCTGGCTCTTCCCGTCCTCCTCGCTCATCTCGAACACGTCGGGGCAGAGGCTCACACATATCATGTCGGCTATGCACTGGTCCCTGTCAATCCAGACCTTTATCTTGCCCGCCAAGGTGCTCACCGTGGGCCGTGGCGGGTCTAGGCTATGAACTTTATAGGTTTCCGGCGCTCCAAAGCAGCAGCTTTCACGCGCGTTAAAGCCTCGTGCAGAGGCCGCGCAGTGGAACCAGAAACCCGAACCTCTCCCCCGCCAGGACGTACACGAGGCCAGACCTCAGCAGCGCGGCGGCGGCAGCGGCGGCGAAAGCGTCGAGCGAGTGTCGGCCGCAGCCCCGCAGAGCAGCTGCATCAACGCCCAGCCGGCGGGCTACAGCGTCGACGCCGCAGCCCCCTATCCGGAGGAAGCTTCGAGGATGAGTCTCGAAAACCTCGCTGAACACCTTCACCCGGGCCGCCAGCCGCAAGCCCCTACGGGCGAGCGCCCTCATGGACGCCAGTTTGAGAGGGAGAAGCCGGCCGCCCAGGCGGAGCACAAGCCTCTCCACGGGCCGGAACCCATCCACAGCCTCGCCGCCCCAGAGCGGGGCGTCGAAGACCACAGCAGCAGGCGGCCCGTGGAGGGTTAGCAGCTCGAGCAGCTCCTCGTCGCTGAACCGCGCCTCGGCGCAGGCCAGGAGCCTCGCAGCCCCGCCACGCCCCTGTTCGAGCACGACGACCCCGCTGACCCCCCGAGGGGAGGCCGCAAGGTCGACGCCCGCGAACACGGCCGTGGCTACCTCGGGCAGCCTCCAAGCCTCTTCAACGCATCCTCTATGAGGCGGGCGGCGTAGCGCAGCCGGATGCGCGGGTAGACTATGGAGGCGAGCCGGTAGAGCAGCGGCAGCTTCAGGGGGGCGCCGGCAGCCCTTGGGTGCCCGCCGCCGCCTAGAGCATAGGCTATCTCCCTAACATTCACCTCTCGCGAGCGCAGGCTCATCCCGCGCCCACGCCTTCTCACTATCACAGCTACATCAGCCTGGTAGCGGGAGAGCAGAGAGTTGCCGAGGATGCTCGCGTTCGGCGGCCCCGGCCTCTTAAGCACAAACACTACCCTGCATCCACCGAACTCTCTCACCATAACGTTCCGCTCCGCGTCAAGGAAACCCTTGAACTCGAGCCGGAGATACTCCTCGAGCGCCTCGTCGAGGTCGGGCCACCAGAGGCTGCCCTCGTAGAAGCCCCGTATCAGCTTACGCTTCCACTCATCGCCGCGCGGCCCCTTATAGCGGTCCACAACACGGTAGAGCCTCCCAGCGAGAGGATCGTCCCACCTCCAGAGGTCGGCGGCACACGTGGCCGAGACGAGCCTCGCAACGAACTCGTCGGGCTCGGCCTCAAGCTCCCCAGGAGCGTAGCGCGCCACAACCCCCGCCGCGCAGGTGGTGACGTCCACGTGAACCCTAACGCCGGCCTCGGCGAGGCTCTTCACCCAAGCCTCCTCCCAGCGGTGATGGTCGTACCACTCGACACGGACCCCCGACGCCACTAGCCCCCGGAGGGCGCTCAGCACCTCGTCGAAGGTGGAGGCGTTGGGCC
>JAADFC010000056.1 GCA_013153105.1 Thermoproteota archaeon | reverse complement strand
GCTGGAGCCGGTGATGGGTCGCGGTGGGGTGTAGCGGTTGCCTGTGTGGCACTACTCGGTGAGGGTTGACGAGGAGCGCTCCGCTAAGGCTATGGTGTGGGATGCGCCTATATCGCCGAAGAAGGTTGTCAACCTGGCTAGGGTTATCAAGGGTATGAAGCTGAGCGAGGCCAAGAAGTTCCTTGAGCGGGTCGCGGCTGGTAAGGAGCCGGTGCCCCTCTATCGGCACCGTAGGAAGCAGGCTCACCACCGGGGCGTCGCGGACCGCTACGGCATCCCCATGGCCAGGTACCCGGTGAAGGCTGCTAAGATACTCCTCAAGCTGCTGGAGAACGTTGAGAACAACGCTGAGGTTAAGGGGCTGGACACTGAGCGTCTGCGCATATACCATATAGCTGTGCACAAGGGCCGGGTGCTCAAGCGCTGGATGCCCCGCGCCTTCGGCAGGTCCTCTCCCAGGTTCCGCAGGCACAGCCACATCGAGGTAGTGGTTGTGGAGGAGGAGTAGCCATGGTGCTCATAAAGAGGTACTTTATAAACAAGGCTATGCTGCAGACGAAGATAGACGAGTACCTGGCCAAGAGGTTCTACCGGGCTGGCTACGCGGGCGTCCAGATAATACAGTTCCCGCTGGGCACGAGGGTCCTCATACAGGCCGAGAGGCCCGCCATGATAATAGGCAGGCGCGGCGAGACGATACGCAAGCTGGCCGCCGTGCTCGAGAACTACTTCGGCCTCAACAACCCCCAGATAACGGTGAAGAGGGTCGACAACCCCGACCTCAACGCCCGCGTAATGGCGTCGAGGATAGCCGTGTTCCTCGAGAGGGGCGCCTACTACCGGCGCGTGGCGAACGTCATGCTGCGCCGTATAATCAACGCGGGCGCGGTGGGCGCCCAGATAATCATCAGCGGTAAGCTCCGCACCGAGAGGGCCAGGTACGAGAAGGTGCGCTGGGGCAAGGTCTACGCGACCGGCCACCAGGTTGAGTACATGGTTGACCGGGCGGTGATACACATAACCCTGAAGCCCGGCACCTACGGCATAGAGGTCACAATAGTGAAGCCGGCCAAGACCAGCGACTACGTCCGCATAAAGAGCCCTGAGGAAGTAAAGGACTTCGTCGAGGAGCTGCGCGAGGAGATGGAGCGGCTCCGCGAGGAAGAGGCTAAGAAGCTCGCCCAGCAGCCCGCCGAGGCGGGCGGCGGGCAGGGAGAGGAGGCCTAGGTGGCTTACTGACACGCGGGGTGGAGGCGTATGGGGAAGTACCTGCTCCGCACGGATGACATTAGGAAGATGAGCCGCGAGGAGCGCCTGAGGAAACTCCAGGAGCTGCGTGAGGAGCTAGTCAAGCTGAGGCTCAAGGCTGCTGTTGGCACGCTCGAAAACCCGGGCGCTATAAGGGCTATAAGGAAGTCTATTGCACGCATCTTGACTGTCATGCGCGAGGAGGAGCTTGGCATAAGGCGCGGAGGCGAGGGCTGAGGCGGCAGACCCGATGCCGCGCCGTGTTTTAGCCCGCCGCAGGCCGGACATCCTTTCAATCGTCTTCTCCGCGCTTGAGGGCCGCGAGGTGTGCGTTGTAGTCCACAGCGACCCCGGTCTCCGGGGCCTCCGGGGCCGGGTTGTCCTCGAGACGCGTAACTGCATCATAGTTGAAGACGCGCGGGGGCGTAGGAGGTGCGTGGAGAAGCGCGGCGCCCTATTAGCATTTAAGCAGGGGGCTGGGGCGTGGGTGCTCGTCCGTGGGGAGGAGATACTCGGCCCCCTCTGGGAGAGGCTCAGGCGGCTTGAGAGGGGCAAGGGGGTAGTGGAGCTTGTCCGTGCGGGTGAGGAACGTAGGTATACCGGGTGTGAAGCCTCCGGAGAGGACGTGTAACGACCCCAAGTGCCCGTGGCACGGCCGGGTCCGGGTTAGGGGCCTCATACTGCAGGGCGTGGTGATAAAGGCGAAGATGAAGAACACGGTTGTTGTGGAGCGCGAGTACCTCTACTACGACAGGAAGTACAAGAGGTATGAGAGGAGGCGCAGCAGGATACATGCCCACAACCCGCCCTGCATAAACGCCAAGCCCGGCGACATAGTGATTATAGGGGAGACGAGGCCCCTCGCCAAGACTGTCCACTTCGTCGTCCTAGGCGTCGTCGGTAGGAAGGGCTCCTAGCCCCGCCGGGGCGGGTGGGGCTACCCTTTATCTAGCCCGGCTCGCGTGGTGGCGCCCTCCTCCATCCGGGTGACCGCCGGTGCCGAAGGGAGGGAGGGCTGGCGCTCCTCCTAGGAGGCGTATCGCGGCTGGTGTGCAGGTGGGCACCTACGTGCGTGTCGCCGACAACAGTGGCGCCAAGGAGGCCATGATTATAGGTGTTATAGGCTATAAGGGTAGGCTCCGCCGCATACCCTACGCATCCGTCGGCGACATGGTAGTGGTGACGGTGAAGAAGGGTACGCCGGAGATGAGGAAGCAGGTTACCAGGGCTATAGTGGTCCGGCAGAGGAGGCCCTACCGGCGCCCCGACGGGACCTGGGTGGCCTTCGAGGATAACGCAGTGGTCATAGTGAGCCCGGACGGCGCGCCGAAGGGCAGCGAGATCCGCGGCCCGATTGCTAGGGAGGCGGCGGAGCGGTGGCCCAAGGTGGCCAACATAGCAAGCATAATCATATAGCTGCCCGGCGTGGTGACGGGCCGTGAGGTGGGTGGAGTCCTCCCAGCCCAGGAAGCAGAGGCGCGCTCTCTTCCAGGCGCCCCTCCACAAGAGGCAGAAGATCGTATCGGCCCCGCTCAGCAGGGAGCTGCGCGAGAAGTACGGGGTCCGCAGCCTGCCCGTTAGGAAGGGCGACGAGGTCCTGGTAGTGCGGGGCAGCTTCAAGGGCCATAAGGGCAAGGTTGTCGGCGTCGACCTGAAGAGGTACCGCCTACTGATAGAGGGTGTAACCGTAAACAACGCCCGCGGCGAGCCCAGGTACTACCCGGTGCACCCCTCGAACGTGGTGATAGTCTCGCTGAACCTCGACGACGAGAGGAGGAAGAGGATAATCGAGCGCCGCCGCCGGGGCAGGGAGCTGGTGAAGGCCCTCCAGGAGGCCGCCTCCAGGCTCTCCGGGCAGGCGGGGCAGACTGGTTAAGAGCCCGTGCCCGCTCGGCGGCGCGTCGAGGGGTGGCTAGGCTGTGGCGAGGATGGGCGGCAGGCGCCACCTGAAGACCCTGGCGGCGCCTAAGTTCTGGCCGGTGCGCGGCAAGGTCGGCGTGTTCACGGTCAAGCCTTCGCCGGGGCCTCACCCTATAGAGAGGTCCATCCCCCTGCTGATAATAGTGCGCGACGTGCTCGGCTACGCTAAGACGGCGAGGGAGGCGCGGAAGCTGATAGCCAGGGGCTACTTCAAGGTAGACGGCCGCGTCCGCCGGGACTACAAGTACCCCGTCGGGTTCATGGACGTGATAGAGGTCACCGAGACCGGGGAGACCTACAGGGTTCTCCCCTACCCGGTCAGGTTCTTCACCCTCCACCCGATAAGCAAGGAGGAAGCGGGCTTCAAGCTGGGGAGGATAGAGGACAAGAGCACTGTCAAGGGCGGCCACGTGCAGCTACACCTCCACGACGGGAGGAACGTGCTGATAAGGGTTAGCGACCCCACTAACCCCGTGGAGGCCAAGCAGTACCAGACCCTCGGCACAGTCAAGATATCGATTCCCCAGCAGCAGCTGCTCGACTACGCTCCCCTGGAGAAGGACAGCCTCGTCATAGTCTTCGGCGGCCGCAACGTGGGCAGGGTAGGTAGGGTTGTCAGTATACAGCGCGGCGTCGGCAGGGGCCAGAGCATAGTCACCATAGAGGATGTGCGCGGCGAGAAGCTCCAGACCAGCCTCGACTACGTCTTCGTGATCGCCAGGCCCGGCGAGGAGCCCTGGATAAGCCTTCCGGAGGGTGCGTGGCGATGAGCGTGGCCGCGAGGCTCGAGTCACCCCTGCCCCTCACGCCGGAGCAGATAGAGGAGATAAAGAAGCGCTGGGAGAGCAACCCGATGCTGCGCCCGAGGATAGTCAAGGTTACAGTCAACATAGGCGTCGGCGAGAGCGGTGAGAGGCTGCAGAAGGCCGCCAAGCTGCTCGAGATGCTAACCGGGCAGAAGCCCTCGCTGCGCAGGGCCAAGAAGACGATTAGGGACTTCGGCATACGTAAGGGCGAGCCGATAGCCGTGATGGTCACCCTCCGGCGGGAGCGTGCCCTGGAGTTCCTCCGGAAGGCGCTGCAGGCTGTCGGCAACAAGCTGCGCGCCAGCCAGTTCGACGAGTATGGCAACGTGGCCTTCGGCATAAAGGAACACATTACGCTGCCAGGCGTCAAGTATGACCCCGAGATAGGAGTGTTCGGCATGGACGTGGTCGTCACCGTGGAGCGGCCCGGCTACCGCGTGATGAGGCGCCGCAGGGCGAGGAGCAGGATCCCGCGCAGGCACCGTGTGACTCGGGAGGAGTCAATGGTGCTTCTCCACGAGCTGTTCGGAGTGGTTATAGAGCCCAGGTAGCTGCCCGCCCGGAGGGAGGGGGAGAGCCATGGGCAAGTACCGCCCGCCCAGGGTTGTGAAGTATGGCCGCGGGGCCTACCGCTGCCAGCGCTGCGGCAGCCACGATGCCGTGATTAAGAAGTATGGGCTCATGCTGTGCCGCCAGTGCTTCCGCGAGCTGGCTGTGAGCCTGGGGTTCAGGAAGTACATGTAGCGGGGGTGGACGCGTATGGTTATGCTTGACACGCTTGCGAACGCGCTCGCGGCTATAGTGAATGCTGAGGCTAGGGCTAAGCCTGAGGTAGTCATAATGCCCGCCTCCAAGCTGATAGCTAACGTGCTCCGCGTCATGCAGCAGGCCGGCTATATCGGCGAGTTCGAGTATATAGACGATGGCCGCTGGGGGAAGATACGTGTGAGGCTCCTCGGCAGGATAAACAAGGCTGGCGTGATAAAGCCGAGGCTCTCGGTCAGCTACCGCGAGCTGCTGCGGATGCCCGACTGGCTCCGTAAGTACCTGCCGAGCAGGGATATAGGCATCCTGATACTCTCAACGAGCCAGGGTGTCATGTCCCACCGGGAGGCTATTAAGAGGAAGATAGGCGGCGTGGTACTGGCTTACGTCTACTAGTCAATGCAGCCCCTCTTTTATGCATGGACCCGGCAGGCGCCCGGTCCTGGGGGAGCATTCTTAACAGCGTCCCCGGCTGGGGCGGTTCAGCCCTCTCCTGGGCGCGTCTAGAGCGGCGGTGCCGGTGTCGGGGAGTGGATGGGCATGGCCAAGCTGACGTACGTGGCTGAGGAGGTCCGTGTGCCGGAGGGCGTCGAGGTGCAGGTCGAGGGTATGCGGGTCACCGTTAGGGGGCCTAAGGGGGAGCTGACTAGGGACTTCTCCCACGCCAGGCACGTGATTATAAGGCTCGACGAGGATGAGGAGGGTAAGAAGGTAGTAGTGGAAGCGTTCTTCGCGAACCGGCGTGTCAAGGCTCTAGTTGGGAGCATCGCTGCGCACATAGAGAACATGATTACGGGTGTCACGAAGGGGTTCAGGTATAAGCTGAAGATAGTGTTCAGCCACTTCCCGATAACAGTCAAGGTGCAGGGCGACCAGGTGGTGATAGAGAACTTCCTGGGCGAGAAGGCGCCGCGGGTGGCCCGCATACTGCCTGGCGTCAGCGTTAAGGTGCAGAAGAATGATGTGATAGTCGAGGGTATAGACATCGAGGCCGTTGGCCAGACGGCTGCCAACATAGAGCTGGCAACGAAGGTGCAGGATAAGGATAGGCGTGTGTTCATAGACGGTATATACATCTATGAGAAGGGGGTGGCTGAGTAATGGCGGGCCCCGACCCCCGCGAGTTGGAGAGGCTCCTCCGCCTGCGGCGGAGGCTGAAGAGCCGCAAGCCCGAGTTCCTGCGCACGCTCTGGTGGAAGTTCCCCAAGTTCAAGAACGACCCGAAGTGGAGGAAGCCCAAGGGCATTGACAACCCGATGAGGCTGAAGAGGAAGGGTTACCCGCCGCTGGCCGAGGTGGGCTATGGCTCCCCCGCTGCAGTCCGGGGGCTGCACCCCACGGGGCTCGAGCCGGTGAGGGTTAGTAGCCCGGCGGAGCTGGAGTCGTTGGATCCGTCGAGGCACCTGGTGGTTATAGCGTCTAGCGTCGGGCTCCGGAAGAGGATGGAGATACTGGCTAAGGCGAGGGAGAAGGGGTTCAAGGTGGCAAACCCCTAGACCCCCACGCCTCCGCGCCCCGGGTATGGGTCCGCGTGACGGGTGGAGGTGGCTCCGGGTTGACCGACGTCTCCATGCAGAGGAGGCTTGCGGCGGAGATTCTGGGCGTGGGCGAGTCGAGGATATGGATAGACCCATCGAGGCTCGAGGACGTCGCCGCGGCGATAACCAGGGACGAGGTGCGCCGCCTGATAAAGGAGGGAGTTATCCAGGTCATCCCCAAGCACAGCCCCAGCAGGGGCCGCTGGCGCGAGAGGCACGAGGCTAGGAAGAAGGGCCGCCGCCGCGGGCCCGGCAGGAGGAAGGGCGATGCGACCGCGAGGAGGGACCCGAAGGAGGAGTGGATGCACCGTATAAGGAAGATGAGGCGGTACCTCCGTTACCTCCGCGACCACGGCGTAATAGACAGGAGGACCTACAGGAAGCTGTACATGTGGGCTAAGGGCGGTATGTTCCCGACGTTCGCCTCGCTCCAGAGGTGGCTCCGCGAGCACGGCTATGAGACCAGCGTGCGCAAGTAGGGCCTCCGCTCTTTTAGGCTCAGCCGCTCCTGCTGTAGCCGGCGTGTCTCCCCCCTCGCAGCGCGCCTCGGGTTCTCCCCCCGGGTTCTTTCGCCGCGTGTGCCCGGGCTGGGCTCCATCGAGGCGTATCGAGGCGTGGTGCGCTGTCTTAATTAGAGCCGGTCGGCGGCGCGGCTGGCTCCCGCTTTTAATCCCTGGGCGCCTGTGGCGCGGGCTGGGCTGGAGCTGGGATGGTGACGTGCTGTGGCGCATGGGCCAAGGTATAAGGTGCCTAGGAGGCGTAGGCGTGAGGGCAAGACCAACTACTACAAGCGTTATGTGATGGTGCTGTCGGGTAAGCCTAGGCTCGTCGTCCGGAAGACTAACAAGTACATCTGGGTCCAGCTGGTGGTTGCCAAGCCGCAGGGCGATATCACGGTGGCGGCTGCCCATAGCAGGGAGCTGGAGAAGAGGTATGGCTGGAAGGCGGGCGGCAAGAACACCAGCGCGGCCTACCTGACGGGCCTGCTGGCTGCGCTCCGCGCGCTCCGTGCCGGTTACAGGTTTGCCGTTCTCGACATAGGGCTGCACCGTCCGGTGAAGGGTGCGAGGGTCTTCGCCGCCCTGAAGGGTGCTCTCGATGCTGGCCTCGAGGTCCCCCACAGCGAGGAGATACTCCCCGAGGAGTACCGTATTCGCGGCGAGCACGTGGCCAAGTATGCTGCTATGCTGCGGGAGTCGCAGCCGGAGGAGTATGAGAGGAGGTTCAGCATATACCTTAAGAAGGGGCTTGAGCCGGAGAAGCTCCCCGAGCACTTTGAGGAGGTCAAATCCAAGATTATATCCGAGTACCGTGACGTCTATGGTGGGGCTCGGGAGGAGAAGGCTGAGGCGGAGGCTGGTTAGCCGTGAGCCTCTCCCCGTACGAGCTTGAGCAGGAGTGGAAGCCCCGTACCTTCGTGGGGCGCCTGGTCAAGGAGGGCAGGATAAAGAGTATTTACGAGATATTCGAGAAGAACCTGCCGATACTCGAGCCGGAGATTGTCGACTATCTCGTTGGCCCAGAGCTGAAGAGTGAGACTGTCGACGTGAACCTAGTCCAGAAGATGACCGACGCGGGGCGCATCAACAGGTTCAGGGTAACCGTCGTCATAGGCAACGAGGATGGCCTTGTCGGCGTCGGCCAGGGCAAGGCGAGGCAGCTGAGGATAGCCATAGACAAGGCGATAAGGAACGCTAAGCTGAACCTCATCCCCGTCCGCCGCGGCTGCGGCAGCTGGGAGTGCCTCTGCGACCAGCCCCACAGCGTGCCGTTCACAGTCCGCGGCAAGAGCGGCAGCGTGCTGGTGGTGCTGAAGCCGGCGCCAAGGGGCACCGGGCTGGTGGCCGGCGACGCGGCGAAGGTCGTGCTGCGCATGGCCGGTATAAGGGACGTGTGGAGCTTCACCAAGGGCGACACGAGGACAACGATAAACTTCGTCAAGGCCACCTACAACGCTCTCAAACAGACCTACCAGTTCGTAACGCCCCTAGACTGGTAGCCCCGGCCCGAGGGCGCCACGTCTTTCAACCCAGCCCCTGCCGCGCGGGGCTCCGCGGTAGCCCAGTCTCCCGGGGCGCCCGGAGGGGGCGCATCCCGGGAGAGGGCCATGGTGGGGTGTAGCGGGTCTTGCAGGGCGAGCCCAGGCTCTACGCCATAATCCGGATACGCGGCCGGGTCGACGTGCACCCTGACGTGGAGTACACGCTGCGCCTCCTGCGCCTCCATCGGAAGCACCACCTGGTGCTCTACCCGTCGACTCTGCCCGGCATCGACCGGATGCTCCACAAGGCGAAGGACTGGATAACCTGGGGCGAGATAGACCGGGAGACGCTCATCGAGCTCCTCCGCCGCCGCGGCCGCGTGCCGGGTGACAGGCCGTTGACCGACGAGTATGTCAACGAGAAGCTCGGCCTCAAGGGTGGCATCGAGGAGCTTGCAGACAAGCTGTTGAAGGCCGAGATAATGCTGCACCGGCTCTACGACAGGAGGAACAAGAAGTGGATAATCAAGCCAGTATTCCGGCTGCACCCGCCGAGGGGCGGGTTCCGGGGCAGCATAAGGAAGCCCTACGGGGCCGGCGGCGAGCTGGGCTACCGGGGGGCAGCGATAAACGAGCTTATACGCCGCATGCTCTAGCCCCGCCGGCCCACCGGGAGGCGCCTCTCGAGGGTGGAGGTGGAGCGGCTTGGTCGTGAGGCGCAGGAAGAAGAGCCGCCACCTGCGCGGCCGCACCCGCACCATGGGCTGGGGTAGGATAGGGCAGCACCGCAAGAGCGGCAGCCGCGGCGGCTTCGGCGCCGCGGGCATGCACAAGCACATGTGGACCTGGGTCGTCAAGTACGCGCCGACCTGGTTCGGCAAGCATGGCTTCAACCCGGCGCAGACGCTGGAGGTTGAGCCGGCCGAGATAAACGTGGGCGAGCTCGACGAGCACGTGGAGGCCTGGCTCGAAAAGGGGCTGGCAAGCCGCGAGGGCGACGTGATAGTGGTCGACCTGGCCCGGCTCGGGTACAACCGGCTGCTCGGCCGTGGGAGGGTGACGCACAAGCTGCGCGTCATAGTGCCCAAGGCCTCTGAGAAAGCTGTCGAGAAGATAAAGGCGGCCGGCGGCGAGGTAGTGGTGTTGGAGCAGGAGGAGTAGCCTCGGCCCGTGGCCCCGTTCTTTGCCTAGGCTCCTCCCGCTTGCACGTGTATCCCGGCCTTCCCCGTCTTCTCCCGCAGCTGCCTGGGGCACCCTTAATATAGCGCTGCGCGGCGGGCTGCCCCGGCCCTGGGGACGGTGACGCTATGGGCTTCCTGGAGGCGCTTGCGGAGATTTCCAAGTATATACCTGCGGTTGAGAAGCCTGCGCGGAGGCCGCCGCTCCCCACGCGGCTCATGTGGACCGCGCTGGTGGTCATACTGTACCTTATCATGAGCGAGATACCGCTGTACGGGGTTGTGCAGGGGCAGCAGCAGTTCGATATACTCGCGCAGATGCTGCTAGGCATGAATATAGGGTCGCTGATGACCCTTGGCATAGGCCCCATAGTTACTGCGGGTATAGTGCTGGAGGTGCTGGTGGGCGGCGGCCTGATAGAGCTAGACCTCACCAAGCCCCGCGACAGGAAGATCTTCATGGGCGCCCAGAGGACTCTGGCGCTCGTGTTCGCCGCGCTCGAGGCTGCGGCCTACGCGTTCGGCGGCGCCCTCTGGCTGGGCGGGCAGGTGAGTGTCTCCACCCTCGTCAAGCTGCTCATAGTGCTCCAGCTCGTCATAGCCACACTGATACTGATGTGGTTCGACGAGCTGGTAAGAAACGGGTGGGGTATAGGCAGCGCGCTCAGCCTCTTCATCGTTGCAAGCGTAGTCAAGGGTATGGCTTGGCAGTTCGCCGGCCCGGTGATGGTCGAGGAGGGCCAGTACTACGGGTGGCTGGCCCAGGTGATACTCGCCAGGGACCCCGCAATACTGAGGCTCAGGCTGCCAGACCTGGTGGGGCTCCTCGCCACGATAGTGACCATAATGGTGCTCATCTACCTGCAGCTCATGAGGGTCTACATACCGATAACAAGCCCGAGGTACGGCAGCATTAAGACGCGTATACCACTCAACTTCATCTACGTAACCAACATACCCATACTGTTCGTGAGCATAGTGGTTGCCGACATAGGCGTGTTCCTCCAGCTCATAGAGGGCATAGCGGGCAGGGAGAGCCTCGCCTACAAGGTGATGTCCGGCCTCTACGCTATAGTCGCGCCGCCCCACGGCCTGCTGGACGCGGCCAGCCGCGGCTGG
>JAADFC010000035.1 GCA_013153105.1 Thermoproteota archaeon | reverse complement strand
TCGCCGGCGGCGAGCATGGCCAGGGCGACCGCAGCCAGGGCGCCCTGGGTGAGCCCCAGCAGCCCCGGGTCCGCCAGGGGGTTCGCAACGCTATACTGTATCAGGGCGCCGGCCACGCCCAGCAGCACACCCACACCCGCGGCTGCGAGGGTGCGGCTAGCCCTGAGCCCGAGCACGGGGCCGCCCGGCCAGCCGAGGCCGGTGGAGCCTAGGAGGAGCCCGGAGACGGCGAGCGCGGCGAGCAGGGCCAGCGTGGCCGCGGCCCGCGGAAAAACCCGTCGAGGAGGCTCCAAGCCGGGTCGCCACCCCTGCCCTTCAGCCGCTCTCCTGCTGGGGCTGGGAGCAGACCACGCCGCCATCGGCCGCGGGGGGCTCAACCTTGCCGGGGTGGAGTATCGAGGCCAGCAGCTGTGCCCCGAGCACCGCCCTGGGCGAGGGGCGGTTCAGCATGTTAACATAGTCGCCGTAGACTATGCAGAACCTCCCCTCCCGGTAGGCTCTGGTCTCGCCTATCGGCGTCGATGCGGCTGCCGCCAGGGTCGCGTTGGCCGCCGCCGGGTCGGATTTAGTGGCTACTATGTAGTCAGGGTCGGTGGAGAGTATATCCTCGTAGCCGACCATAGCCCAGCCGTGGAGCCTCGAGAAGGCGTTGACACCGCCGGCGGTGGCTATCATGGTATCCTGGAAGGTGCCGCCGCCGCTGACCCAGACGCCCTTCTCGTCGAAGTAGACGGCCAGCGCGACGCTGGGGCGCGTCTCGTTCGCCACCGCCGCCGACACGTTGGAGAGCACTGCCTCCATCCACGATATCAGCTTCTCACCCTTCTCCGGCACGCCCAGCAGCAGGGAGATGCTGCGCACGTCCCACATTATGTCGCTCCAGTCCCTGCTCCTGTCGCACCTGGTGAAGAACAGTGTTACCCCATGCTGCTCGAGGAGCCGCGCCAGCCTCTCCTGGGCAGGGACGCCGCTGCAGGCCAGCACCAGGTCGGGCTTGAGCGATATTATCTTCTCTGGGTCGGGCTGCCAGTAGCCGCCGACGTCGGTCACGTTGCCCGGCAACCCCTCGATGTTGAGCGAGAAGCTGTCCGCCCCGACCACGCGGCCACACTGACCCAGCATGCAGACTGTCTCTGTAATCGAGGGGGCCAGCACGACTATCCTCGAAGGCCTAGCCTCGACTACAACCTCCCGGCCCAGAGCATCGACGAGCGAGAGCCTGGCCTCAACCTTGACCGCTGTGTCTGTCTCAGTGACAGCCTTTGTAACCGTCTCTACGGTGGATACCGTTACTGTGACGGGGCTCGTCACGGTTGAGGTTACAGTCTCCCTGACCGTGACCGTCTCCGCAGCCGCGGGCGGCGGGGCCCGCGTCCCGGCTGCCGGCGAGCCGCTGGCCGCCAGGTAGCCCAGGGCCAGGCCTACGACTAGCATGGCCGCAGCCGCTGCCAGGAGCCGGGTCTCCATCGCTCCCCGCCGCGGAGCGGGCTGGACCTCAGGTCCAGGAGATTAGCCCGCCTCCCCCTGCGGCGGCCGCTCCTCCAGGCTCCTCTTCGCAACTTCTATAGCCTCCCTCAGGAGCTGGAACGCCTTCAACGCGTCGTCAAGCTTCATAATCAGTATCGTGTCAGTGTAGACGCTCTCTATCTGCGTAATGTTTATACCATTGTTCGCCAGTATACCCGTTACGTGAGCTATGAAGCCCGGCACCTCCACTATATCATGGGGGCTCACTATCACCAGCACAGCCTGGTCCCGGTACACCTCTATGAAGCTGTCAGCGCCGAGCCTCTCGTAGATGTAGTCGAAGTACTCGCTGCTAACCGTCACAGTGACACTGCTAATGCTCTGCATGAGGAACAGGAGCCTGGTGCGGCCGACAAGCTCGGAAACCACCTCCGCCAGCTTCGGGAGCGCGTGCAGCCTGACAGTGGCAACCGTTACCCCGGTGCGCAGCTCGAGCGCGCTCCTAGCCAGGACCTCCAGCAGCCGGCGCTGCGGGGTCTGGGGCGCCTGCTCCCGGAGCTTCTGAGAGTAGCGGAGAAGCGCCGCCTTTATCGCCTCGAGGGTAGCCTCGCGGCCCGCCTCATCCTCCACGAGCGGCTTGATCCTGCGTGCGAGCTCGGAGTAGTTCACCAGGCCCCTGGCGAGGCAGTCCTGGACGCAGGGGTCCGCGTCGACGATGCGGCGGACTATCTCGGAGAGGCTCTGGCCGCTCAACCCGGAAGCTGCACCCCCGGCGCAGCCCCCGGTGCAGGCTGCCCCGGCTAATACTCTAGCCCCGTGGCAGCCCCGTCGCCCGGTGCAGCGTGCTTAACAACTGGTACCGGGGCGTACTGGCCCACCAAGCGGGGGCAGCGGCTTGCGGGTTGTGCTAGCATACTCGGGCGGGCTCGACACCTCCGCCATACTCGCGCTCCTCCGGGAGCAGGGCCACGAGGTGATCACGGTCACCGTCGCTGTGGGCCAGGAGGAGGAGCTGCGGGGGGTTGAGGAGAAGGCCTACAGGCTGGGCGCCTCCAAGCACTATACAATCAACGCTGTCGACGAGTTCGCCGACCGCTACATAGCTATGGCGGTTAAGGCTAACGCCCTCTACGAGGACAGGTACCCCCTCGGGACGGCGCTCGCCAGGCCCCTGATAGCGGAGAAGGTTGCGGAGGTGGCTAAGAGGGAGGGGGCTGACGCTGTCGCCCACGGCTGCACCGCCAAGGGCAACGACCAGGTCCGCTTCGACACAGTCCTCAAGTACTACCTGGGCGACGACTTCAAGATTATAGCGCCGGTCAGGGAGCTAAGGCTCACCAGGGCCGAGGCAGCCAAGATACTGGCTAGGCACGGAATAGACGTGGGCGTCCACAAGAAGTATAGTATCGACGAGAACCTCTGGACGCGGAGCATCGAGGGGGGCGAGATAGACGACCCGCTCGCGGAGCCGCCCGAGGAGGCTTTCGCGTGGACGGTGGCGCCGGAGAAGGCGCCGGACGAGCCGCTCTACCTTGAGATAGGCTTTGAGAGGGGCGTGCCGGTGAGCGTTAACGGGGAGCGGATGAAGCTGTCGAAGCTGGTCTCCCTCCTCAACAGCCTCGTGGGCGGCCACGGGTTCGGTAGGGTGGACCATATAGAGAACAGGGTGGTGGGCCTCAAGAGCAGGGAGGTCTACGAGGCTCCCGCCGCCCTGACCCTCATAGAGGCCCACCGGGACCTCGAGAAGATGGTGTACACGCCCCACGAGCTCAGGTTCAAGAAGCTCCTGGATGGCTACTGGAGCGACCTCGTCTACCAGGGGCTCTGGGTTGAGCCGCTCCGCGTCACGCTTGAGAAGGCTATAGACGAGCTTAACAGGTGGGTGACCGGCACGGTCCGGGTGAAGGTGTACAAGGGCAGCCTCCGCGTGGTCGGCAGGTGGAGCCCCTACAGCAGCTACAGCAGGGAGGCTATAGACTATAATGAGGGCTGGTACCCGAGCGACGAGGAGGCCAGGGGCTTCATAACGATATGGAGCATGCACAGCCTCGCCGCGGCCAAGGCTAGGGGGCTGCGGGGCTAGCGCTGGGGCTGCGCTGATAAGGGGGGCCCCGGGGCGGCGCTGGTGGTGGGTCATTGACCCGGTACCGGGAGCTGGTCGGGCTCGGCGGCGGCAGCGTCGTCTACGAGTATACCAGCAGTATACCGCATGACAGGGAGATATTCCGGGAGGCTGTCCTCGTCCTCTCTGCTCACCTGCTCCACCTGCGCGAGCGTGGGCTCATACCCGGGGAGGCTGCGTGCAGGCTGGCGGAGGCGCTGCGTGAGGCTCTCGCGCGTGGCCCGGGGCTCCTGGAGGGGGGCTACGAGGACGTCTGGGAGGCCCTCGAGGACTGGCTTCAGCGGCGTGCGGGTGAGGCTGCGGGGTTCCTGCCGCTGGGGAGGAGCAGGAACGACCATGTCTCCGCTGCGTTGAGGCTCTACAGCCTCAGGATGCTGGCCGAGCTGTTGAGGTGGCTTGTGGAGGCTAGGAGGGCTCTGTTGGAGGCTGCGGGGAGGCTGGAGGGGGTGCCGGTTCTCTTCCACACGCACAGCCAGCCCAGCCAGCTCGCCACGCTGGACTGTCTCCTTCTCGCGTGGGAGGAGTCGCTCGCCTCGAGCTTCCAGCTCGCCTCCGCTGCGGCTGGGCTTGTGGACCGCAGCCCGCTGGGCGCCTCGGCTGGTGCGGGCACCCTGGCGCCGCTGGAGCCTGGCAGGCTGGCGTGGCTGCTGGGGTTCCGGGAGGCCATCGTGAACCCCCTCTACGCTGCTGGGAGCCGGTTCGACGTCTCCGCCGCCGCGGCTGCTGCAGCGCTCTTCCTCGTGGAGGCTTCGAGGATAGCGGAGGACCTTATGCTGTACTCGAGCCCCTACGTTGGGGCCGCGAGGCTGCCGGAGGAGCATGTCGCTACTAGCAGTGTCATGCCCCATAAGAGGAATCCTGCGACGCTGGAGGTGCTCCGGGCCAGGGCTGCCAGGGCTGTGGGGCTCCTCGCGGGGCTGCTCTCGGTGCAGAAGGGGCTGCCCAGCGGGTATAGCCTGGACCTGCAGGAGGCTAATCCTCTGCTCTACATGGTGCTCCGGGACGCTGCGGAGGCGGCGTGGCTGCTGGCGGACCTGCTGCCAAGGGTTGAGTGGAGCCGGGAGAGGCTGGAGGAGCTGGCGGAGAGGTACATGGCCTGGGGGGCGGAGCTGGCGGAGGCTCTCGCCCTGAAGACGGGGAGGCCGTTCCGGGAGGCCTACGCGGAGGCTGCGGCTGCGATAAGGGAGGGGAGGGCTGGCGAGCTGTTGAAGAGCCTGGGCTATGCTTCCCCGTTCGAGCTCGTGGCGGCGAGGAGCACGGGCTGCCGCCCCGGGGCTGGGCGGGCGGAGGCGCTGCAGCGCCTGGAGCGGGACGCCGCGGAGGCCGAGCGGCTCTACAGCCGCGTGGTCGGCTCCATGCAGAGGCTCCTGGAGAAGCTCGGCGAGGTGGCGGCCGAGTGCAGGGGGTGACCGTGGTGCAGCCCGTGAGGGTCTACAAGCACCCGCTACTCCGTTGCCATACGGGGATGAGGGCCCGGCTGCTGCTGGCTGACGGCCTCGCCGTGGAGGGCTGCGGCTTCGGCGCCCCCGCAACGAGGGTGGGCGAGGTCGTGTTCACCACGGCTATGACTGGGTACCCGGAGAGCCTCACCGACCCCAGCTACCGGGGCCAGATACTCGTCGAGACACACCCGATGATGGGCAACTACGGCGTCCCCTCCAGGAGCCGCAGCCTCTACGGGATTCCCATAGACTACGAGTCTGACCGGATACAGGTTGAGGGTTTCGTTGTCGCCGAGCTGCCCAGGCCTAGCCACTATGCGAGCGTCTCGAGCCTCCACGCGTGGCTTGCGGGGGAGGGCGTCCCCGGGATCTATAGGGTTGACACGAGGATGCTTGTGGAGAGGATAAGGGAGCACGGTGTAGTCATGGGGGTCCTTGCTGCGTACCCCGCCTCGGAGGAGCCCCCGAGCTGGGGGGAGCTGGCGGAGAAGCTGAGGAGGGCGGGCAGCTACGACGAGAAGCTGTTCGCGCTCATGGTTTCCCCCAAGGCGCCGGTGACCCATAGCCCGGGGTCGCGGAGGCCTGTGGCGAGGGTGGCGATGCTCGACTGCGGCGTGAAGTACGGGATTCTACGGAGGCTGCTGGAGAGGGGCGTGGAGGTAACCAGGTACCCGTGCACCGCTAAGGCGTGGGAGCTGCTCGACGGCTACGACGGTGTGGTGCTCAGCAACGGGCCCGGGAACCCGGCGCTGCTCCGGGACCAGGCGAGGGTCGCCGCTGAGGTGGCCACCTCGGGGAAGCCGGTGCTGGCGATATGCCTCGGGATGCAGCTGCTCGCGCTGGGGCTGGGGGCTGAGAGCTACAAGCTCCCCTACGGCCACCGCGGCGTGAACAAGCCGGTGGTTGAGATGGGCAACGGGGGGAGGTGCATTATAACTACGCACAACCACGGCTACGCTATACGATGGGAGAGCCTGGAGGGCACCGGGCTGGTGCCCTGGTTCCGGCAGCCGGACGACGGTACGCTCGAGGGCGTGAAGAGCCGGGACGGGCTCGTCCTGGCCACCCAGTTCCACCCGGAGGCGGGGCCGGGCCCCTGGGACTCGAGCTGGATCTTCGACCTCTACGTCAGGCTGCTCCTCCGGGGTAAGGCGCTCTGAGCAGGGGTGGGCCGCGGTGCCGAGGAGGGTCGATGTGAGGAAGGTCCTGGTGATAGGGAGCGGCGCGATAAAGATAGCGGAGGCCGCCGAGTTCGACTACAGCGGCAGCCAGGCCCTCAAGGCCCTCCGGGAGGAGGGGATAGAGACTGTACTCGTGAACCCCAACGTGGCCACGATACAGACGAGCTACAAGATGGCCGACCACGTGTACCTCGGCCCCCTCCAGCCCTGGTTCCTCGAGAAGGTCATCGAGAGGGAGCGGCCCGACGGTATACTCCTGGGCTTCGGGGGCCAGACCGCCCTCAGCCTCGGCGTCGACCTCCACCGCCGCGGGGTGCTGCAGCGGTACGGTGTGAGGGTGCTGGGCACCCCGGTGGAGGGGATAGAGCGCGCCCTGAGCAGGGGCCTCTTCCGGGAGGCGATGATAAAGAGTGGGCTCCCCGTCCCGCCCAGCATTCCAGCCAGGAGCGTGGAGGAGGCGCTGAAGGCGGCGGAGGAGATAGGGTTCCCTGTTATCGTTAGGGTGAGCTTCAACCTGGGCGGCGGCGGGAGCTTCATAGCGTGGAGCCGGGGGGAGCTTGAGGAGAGGCTTGTCAGGGCGTTCGCGCAGAGCGGCAGCGGGGAGGTGCTCGTCGAGAGGTACCTGCACCACTGGAAGGAGATAGAGTACGAGGTTGTACGCGACGCCTATGGGAACATGATAGCTGTCGCGTGCCTCGAGAACGCGGACCCGATGGGGGTGCACACTGGGGAGAGCGTCGTCGTAGCGCCGTGCCAGACCCTGACCGACCAGGAGTACCAGCTCCTCCGCCGCGCCAGCCTCCGCGTGGCCGAGGCCATAAGCCTCGTGGGAGAGGGTAACGTGCAGCTGGCTCTAAACCCGAGGAACAGCTGGGACTACTATGTCATAGAGACCAACCCGCGTATGAGCAGGAGCAGCGCGCTGGCGAGCAAGGCCACAGGCTATCCTCTAGCCTACATAGCGGCCAAGCTCGCCCTGGGCTACCGTCTCGACGAGCTTCTGAACAAGGTGACCGGGAGGACGTGCGCCTGCTTCGAGCCCAGCCTCGACTATGTAGTTGTGAAGGTGCCACGGTGGGACCTCCAGAAGTTCCCCGGCGTCGAGGAGAGCATTGGGAGTGAGATGAAAAGTATAGGTGAGGTAATGGCTATAGGCAGGAACTTCATCGAGGCGCTCCAGAAGGCTATAAGGATGCTCGACATAGGCGAGCCGGGGCTCGTGGCGGGGCCGCGGTACGAGGAGCCCGAGCACCTGGGGTCGGTGATGGAGAAGCTCCGGAGCCGCAAGCCCTACTGGCCGATATGGGCGGCTAAGGCATTTAAGCTGGGCGCCACAGTGGAGGAGGTTCACGAGGCCACCGGCGTAGACCCCTACTTCCTCCACCAGATACGGGAGGTGGTCGAGCTCGCCGAGAGGATTCGCCACACGAGACCGGGCACGCTCGACTACCTCGAGCTTGTAGCTGAGGCGAAGAGGCTCGGCTTCAGCGACGAGCAGATAGCCCTCCTCAGCGACGCGGACCGCAACGAGGTTGTTAAGGCTAGGAGGAGCCTGGGCCTGGATAGGCCTAGGGTGCGGCAGATAGACACACTCGCCGCGGAGTGGCCCGCGGCGACCAACTACCTCTACATGACATACAACGCTTTCGAGGACGATAAGCCCCTCAGCCGGGGAAGGCCCTCGATAGCCGTCCTCGGCGCCGGCGTGTTCCGGATAGGGGTGAGCGTCGAGTTCGACTGGGGCGTCGTGAACTATAGCGATGAGGCGCGCAGGCTCGGCTACGAGGTAGCGGTGGTAAACTATAACCCGGAGACGGTGAGCACCGACTGGGATGTCAACGATAAGCTGTACTTCGAGGAGATAACGCTCGAGCGGGTACTCGACATCTACGAGTTCGAGAAGCCGGTGGGTGTCGTCGCGTTCCTGGGGGGTCAGATAGCGAACAACCTGGCTAAGCCGCTGGAGGAGGCTGGCGTCCGGCTGCTCGGCACGCCTGGGAGGAGCGTGGACCGGGCCGAGAATCGGGCCGAGTTCTCGAGGCTGCTCGACGAGCTGGGGTTCCGGCAGCCTCCGTGGACGGCTGCGGCTAGCGTGGAGGAGGCGCTGAGGTTCGCGGAGGAGGTGGGCTACCCTGTCCTGGTGAGGCCGAGCTACGTGTTGAGCGGCTCTGCCATGTCTGTCGCGTGGAGTCCCGAGGAGCTGAAGGCCTACATAGAGGCTGCGGCTAGGGTCTCGCCGAGGTACCCGGTGGTTGTGAGCAAGTTCTTCGAGGATAGCGTGGAGGCGGAGGTGGATGCTGTCGGTGATAGTAGGGTGGCGGTGGGCGCGGTTATAGAGCATGTGGAGCCTGGCGGTGTGCACAGCGGCGACTCGACGATGATGCTTCCCTGGAGCAGCCTGCCCCCCAGCGCTGTGGGGGAGATGGTGAAGGTTGCCGCGGCGCTCAACGAGGTGCTCGGCATAAAGGGGCCGTTCAACATACAGTTCCTATACTCGGGCGGGAAGGTCTACGTTATAGAGTTGAACCTCCGCGCCAGCAGGTCGATGCCCTTCACCAGCAAGGTCACCGGCTACAACCTCATGAGAGGCGCCGCCGAGGCCTCGCTGCGGGGGCGCATCGAGACGCTGCCGAGCCGCGGCGCGGAGGAGCGCGGGGGCTTCATCCTCCTACGCCCCAGCGGCTACTATGGGGTGAAGTCGCCCCAGTTCAGCTGGCACCGGCTCCGCGGCGCCTACCCCGGCCTCGGGCCCGAGATGAGGAGCACCGGTGAGGTGGCGGCGCTGGGGAGGAGCGTCTGGGAGGCCCTGCTGAAGAGCTGGCTGAGTGTTCAGGGTAACAGGCTGCCGAGGAGGGGGAGCATGGTGCTCGTCTACACGCCGACCGGCCGCGGCAGGGAGGACCTGGAGGAGGCTGCGAGGCTGATGAGCGAGCAGGGCTACGCGGTGGCTACTGTGGAGGGTATGGAGGCTGGGGAGGCTGAGCGGCTGAGCGTCGAGGATGCCGTCAAGATGATAAAGAGCGGGATAATAGACATGGTGATGACGACCGGCTACGCGCCGGATAGAGACTACGCCATCCGGAGGACCGCTGTAGACCTCAACAAGCCGGTGGTGCTCGACGCGAGGCTGGCGAGGATGCTGGCCCTCAGCATCCGCAGGGTCGGCGGGCTGGAGAAGCTCGAGGCTCTCGAGCTGAGAGACTACTGGAGGATGATTGGGGTAACGGAGGTGTTCTAGCCACGCCACGGGTGGACCTGGTAGTGGACATTGCGAGGCTGGAGGAGAGGCTGCTGGAGGAGGAGCTGGCGCGCTGGGCTGAGGTTCGGCGCGTGGATGTGAGGAGGGTGCCGCTCCCCCTGCGGGGGCCCAGGGAGGCTGAGGCTGCGCTGGTGAGGCCGGTCTCCATGTACCGCGCCGCGTACAGCGCCGCCTCCTACGAGGCTGCCGGGGTGTTCACGGTGAACAGCTCCCGGACTATAATAACCGCGGGCGACAAGGTGCTCGCGTACGCTGCCCTCGCCTCGGCTAAGCTGCCGATACCCGCGAGCTACTATGCCGACAGCGTGGAGGCCGCCGTGGAGGCCGGGGAGGCTCTCGGCTACCCGGTGGTGGTGAAGCCGGCGGTGGGCAGCTGGGGGAGGATGGTGGCGCGTGCGAGGAGTAGGGAGAAGCTGGAGCAGGTTGCTAGGCTGCGGAGCTTCCACCCTTGCGGCCCGGTCCGCGCGTCGATAGTGCAGGAGTACGTGGAGACGGGGGTACGGGACATACGCTGCATAGTTGTCGACGGCAGGCTGCTAGGATGCATAACGAGGCGGGCTAGGGAGGGGGAGTGGAGGAGCAACGTTGCCCTCGGCGCCAACGTGGAGGCGTTCCCTGCTGACCCGCAGCTGGAGGACCTCGCGGTACGCGCCGCCGACGCTGTGGGCGGGTTCTTCGTCTCGATAGACCTGTTCGAGACGAGGGACGGGTACCTGGTCAACGAGGTCAACGGCGTCCCAGAGTTCAAGGGTTTCATGAGGGCGACCGGCCTGAACCCCGCCAGGGAGGTCTCCCTGGCCATGCGAAGGCAGGTTAAGGCCTAAGCACGCCGGCCCCCGGGGGCGAGGGGCCCTGGGGGCGCTCTACTGATGCTCCTCCGGGTCGCGCTCCGCGAACGCGGCTTCGTAGCCTCCGTGGCTGCCGCCGCGCTGCTGCTCGGGCTCCTCCTCTCCCTTCTGCCGGTGCTCTCGGAGAGGGGGCAGGAGGCCGTAGCCTGGGGGGCGGTGGAGGCTCTGCAGCCGCTGGTCGAGGTCTACGTCTACCCGTCTGGGGGCGGGTACAACATCTCCACCCAGGCCGTCAATGTGGGGGAGGCTGCCCTGCGGCTCGCCGAGGCTGTGCCGGGCGGCTTCCCCGGCGTGGTGGCGCCAGCGCTCGTGGACTACGCGGTGCTCTGCAGGGCCGACGGCGACTTGAACGTGTTCCCGCGGAGCGTTGAGGGGGCGGCCCTGCAGCTTAGGGTCCGCAGCTTCTACGGGG